>JANPIY010000783.1:0-2448 GCA_031425255.1 Planctomycetota bacterium | reverse complement strand
AGGGCAGCCTGGTGGTCGGGCTGGGCAGCAGCTTGCAGGCGATCAGCAGCACGATCGCCAGATTCGACAGGGCACCGGCGAGGATGCCGCTTTCGAAGGTGATGACGACGTAGGCGGGCCAGCTGTTGTACGGCTTGCCGGCGATGATGATCGGCCAGTCGTACTTCATCATCCACACCTGCATGATGAAGCCGCAGAAGGCGCCAAAGAGCAGCATGAAGAGGACCGGCCGGCCGATCCAGCTGCGGCGGATGCCCATCAGCTTCTCGACCCCGTGCAGCGGCCAGGGCATGAAGGCCTCATGGCCCTTGTGGCCGGCCGCGTGGCTGGCGGCGCAGGCCTTCTTGAACACCGCGGGCTCGGTGAAATAGCCGAGGACGTAGGGCATGGCGTGCTTACCCATGGTGGGCGCCTCCCTTGGCCTTGCCGCTCGGATTCACCAGCACCGATTTGATCTCGGCGATGGCGATCGTGGGCATGGTCTTGGCATAGAGCAGGAAGAGGAACATGAACCAGCCGAAGGAACCGGCGACGACCATCCAGTCCCAGGTGGTGCCGACCCACATGTCCCATGACGAGGGCAGGTGGTCGCGTTCGAGTGAGAGCATGAAGATGTTCGCGCGCTCGAACCACATGCCGATGTTGACGAACACCGAGATGATCCACATGGCGATCAGGCTGCGGCGGACGCGTTTCCACCAGAAGAACTGCGGCGCGACCACGTTGCACAGGGTCATGCTCCAGAACACCCAGGCATGCGGGCCGGTGAGGCGGTAGAGGAACTGGCTGCGCTCGTAGACCGATTCCGAGAACCACGCCGCGAAGAACTCCATCGCGTAGGCGTAGCCGACGATCATCGAGGTCGCGAGGATGATCTTGTTGCACAGTTCGAGATGGGTGAAGGTGATGTACTTCTCGAGCTTCAGCATCGAGCGCATCGGCGCGAGGAGGAACACCACCATGCCGAAGCCGCCGAAGATCGCGCCGGCGACGAAGTACGGCGGGAAGATGGTGGTATGCCAGCCCGGCACCTTCGAGGTGGCGAAGTCGAACGACACGGTCGAGTGCACCGACAGCACCAGCGGGGTCGAGATCCAGGCGAACTGGGCGTAGGCGCGCTCGTAGTGGTTCCAGTCCTTGACCGTGCCCTTCCAGCCGAACGAGACCAGCGAGTAGATGGCGCGCTTGAGGCTGCCGACGCGGCACTTGTCGCGCACCGTCGCGAAGTCGGGGATCAGGCCGAGGTACCAGAAGATGACCGAGGTCGTGCCGTAGGTCGAGATGGCGAACACGTCCCACATCAGGGGCGAGCGGAACTGCGGCCAGAGCACGCGATCGTTGGGATACGGGAACAGCCAGAAGTCCAGCCACGGACGACCGGTGTGGATCAGCGGGAAGAGGCCGGCGATCTGCACCGCGAACACCGTCATCGCCTCGGTCGAACGGTTGATCGCCGTGCGCCAGGTCTGGCGGAAGAGGAACAGCACCGACGACACCAGGGTTCCGGCCACGGCGATGCCGATCCAGAAGATGTAGGTGGTGATGTCGTTGCCCCAGTTGACCGGCTGGTTCACTCCGAAGATGCCGTAGCCCTCGATGCAGTAGGCGGCGATGGCGATGACCAGCAGGCCGGCGAGGCCCTGCATGGCGGCGATCGCACCATGCCACGCCAACGGCGGCTTGGTGAACAGCGGCCGGGTGATGTCATCGGTGATCTGCGCCGCGGTCAGCGGTGGCAGATCGCTCGCCTCGGTCTTGACCAGGGTGCTCATCAGTGGGCTCCTTCCGCCGCCGGCTGCGCGGGCGTGGATGCATCGCCTTCGATCCGGCCATGGACCGCCGCGCGGTCGGAGGCCGCCACCGGACGGTTGCGGATCTTCGCCAGGTAGGTCACCGCCGGACGGGTGTTGAGCACCTCGTCGAGCAGCTTGTAGCCATGCGCCAGCTTGATCTGCAGGTTGACCTCCGAGTGCTCGTCATTGAGGTCGCCAAAGGTGATGGCCTTGGTCGGACAGGTCTGGGCGCAGGCTGTGGTGATCTCGCCATCGCGGATGGCGTGATTGGTGGTCTTCTCGCGCTCGCGGATGTCGCGGGTGCGCTGCAGGCAGAAGTTGCACTTCTCCATCACCCCGCGCGAACGCACGGTGACTTCCGGATTGAGCGCCATCTCCAGCGGGTGCTTGCTGAGCTCGGCCTGCGAGCTGGTGGCGCCACCGGTGATGAGATTCTTGGCGATACGGCCGAACGCGTCGCCGGCCCCCTGCGGCCCGTAGCGGTATTTGCCATACTCGTACCAGTTGAAGCGGCGCGCCTTGTAGGGGCAGTTGTTTGAGCAGTACCGCGTGCCGATGCAGCGGTTGTAGACCATGACGTTGATGCCTTCGTCGTTGTGCATCGTCGCCATCGCCGGACAGGCCTCTTCGCACGGCGCGTTGTCGCACTGCTGGC
>JANPIY010000782.1:0-4383 GCA_031425255.1 Planctomycetota bacterium | reverse complement strand
GTGGTCTTGGTGTTCATGTTTGGCATGGGCGTGGGTTCGCTGCTCACCGCCGCGCTCAGCCGGCGCACGCGGCATCCGCTGTACTGGCTGGTTGGGTTGGAGGTCGTGCTGGTCGGCTGCGGTCTGGTGGTCCGCTGGTTGGCGGGTGCGGATGTGACGGAGACGATCACCAGCGTGCAAGGCGCCATGGCCTCCTTCGGGATCCCCTATCGCTTGGTCTACGCCGTATCGGCGACCGCGGTGTTCCTGCCCTCCTGCCTGCTGATGGGAGCGACGCTCCCGTTCGCCGCCGAAGCGGCGGAACGGAGCTTCGCCATCCGGTCACCCCATGCGGTGCCGGCCCTGTTCGCGCTCAACACGCTCGGCGCCGTGGGTGGAGCCGTGACGGCAGGGTTCATCGCCATGCCGTTCCTCGGTTACCAGGCCGGCATGCTGATCGCGGCGGCTTTGAATGGGGCGGCCGCACTGCTCTTCCTCACTGGCACGGCGACCGCCATCCCACCGGCGGCCTACCGTCCGACGCCGGCGACCCGGAGCTCTGATCGGCTGCTGTCGCTGCTGTCGGCCGGTCTGGGCTTCCTCGCCATGAGCTATGAACTGCTGCTGCTGCGTTCCACCGCCCTCCTGGCCGAACCGCGGCCGCACATCTTCGCGCTGGTGCTGGCGCTCTTCCTGTTGGCGTGGGGATTGGGCTGCCTGCTCGCCGCGCGTGACCCGCGGCTGCGACTCGGGTCCCTGCTCCAGGCCCTGGCCCTGTGCCTGCTGGCGGTGGTGGTCGCCACGGCGCTGCCGCTGCTGACCGTCGGCGCACTGCTGATCCAGGCACTGGCGCTGGTGGGCGCATGCGGCGCTCGCCCGTCATCCCGTCATGCCGCCATCATGGTCATTCTCATCGCTGGTGCGGTGATCATCGGACTGGGAGTGGGTGACGTCATCGTCGAGCCGCTGCCCATCCGACTCCTGCGCACCTGGGTCCTGCCCTTCGTGCCCTGCCTGCTGTTCGGCTGCCTCTTCGGCGTCTTGAGCCGGCCAGAGCACAACGGTTGGGGCGCGCACGCCGGTCGCATGGCCGGGGCCAACACCTTCGGCTCATGCATCGGCGTCCTGGTGGTGACCCTGGTGCTCTTCAACCACTGCTCGACCTTCGCCAGCCTGGGCGTGCTGGCCGCGCTCGCGACGGTGATGGCCGCGCTCGCTGCGCCTCGCTTCGCTGCCATAGTTCGTGTAACCGTGGCGACGGGGGTAACGCCCCTGATGGGCATGGCCTTCCTGCAGGCCAGGAATTGGGAGGCTTTCATCCCGACCGCGGTGCGCAGTTGGTCGAGCAGCGAAGGCGTCATCGCCATCGATCCGCAGCAGAACCTGCTGTGGAACGGCTTGTGGCATTCCAGCCTCAGCACGCGGCAGAATCACATCGGCAGCAACAACTGGCTGGCCGCCGTGTTTCCACTCATGCTCTGTCCGACGACGCCGCGTCGCTGCGCGGTCATCGGACTTGGAACCGGCATCACCGCGGCGACCCTGGCGCTGGCCGACGTAGTCGAGCAGGTGGATTGCCTCGAACTGAACCGCCAGTTGGAGGATCTGCACCACGCCTATCCGGAAGAAACGCTGAACGTCCTGGCCCATCCGAAGATCGTCATGCATTGGGACGATGCGCGGATGGTGCTCGCCACTAGCACCGCGCGTTACGATCTCATCACCTCGCAGCCGCTCTACCTCAAGCAGGCGGGCAGCTCCTACCTGAACTCGGTCGAATTCCTGCGGCTGGTGCAGGCGCGTCTGAATCGCGGAGGAATCTTCTGCCTCTACTCCAACGGCACGCCAGAGCAGGCACTGGCGATGCGTCAGACCGCCCGCAGCGTCTTCGCCCAACTGCGCAGTTGCGCAAACGGCTACCTGCTGCTGCTCAGCGACCAGCCCATCGCCGGGCCGCAGGATGTCGCCGTGCTCGAGCACCGGTTTGATGCGCTGGGCGGCCTCGCCCATGAGATGCAGACCCTGCCACTGAGCGCCGATGTCGGGCGGTTCGCGCTCTACCTCGACCATCCTCCGCTTTACTCCGCCGGAACCGACCTCATCAACAGCGATGATACGGCGCACCTCGAATACCCTTTCGCGCTGCGCCTGCGCATCCGCCGGCCGGAGCCATCGATGATCCTGCCGACTCCCCTGCAGCCGGCGCGGCGGGCCGCGTCACCGTGAAACCGTTTTGTCTCCGCGACGTGGAATCTATTCCTGGCTAGGCACTGGCGCGGCTGGTGATTGGTGAGACCGAGCCCAGCCGGCTATCGTCGCGATGTATAAAAGCCTCATATATGAGTCTTTGACATATGAATGGACTCATATATGAGTCCTTACATGCGATCTGCCGTTCATGACCTCCTCCCCACCCAGGTTCGCCGCTCGCTCACCAAACTGGGTGCCGACCTCTCGCTCGCCCGGCGTAAACGCACGTTGACGGTGAGCATGATGGCGGAGCGACTCGGGGTTTCCCGCGCCACCTATACCCGCATCAAAAGGGTGATCCCAGCGTGGCCCTGGGGGCCTACGCGCAGGCGCTCTTCGTCCTGGGTTTCGGTGCCATCTTCGGGGACCTGATCGATCAACGAAAGGATGAGCAGGGTCTGCTCCTGGATTCCGATCGCGTTCCAAAACGTGTGCGTATCGCGTCGATGAAACCTTCGCCGTGAAGCGGGTCATCCACGTCTGCCTCGATGACGATGCGCGGCTGGTCGGCGAGCTGCGATATGGTCAGCACGGGAGCCGTGAATCCGCGGCTTTCGCCTATGCAGCTCAATGGCTGGCCTCGGCCGATCGCTTTGAGATCGATCCCGCACTGCCGTTGGTGACCGGTTTCCAGTATCATAAACGCACTGCCGACGGCTCGTTGTTCCATGGAGCCTTCGCCGACTCGGAACCCGACGGCTGGGGTCGCAAGGTCATCGCGCGCGACCATGCGAAACGCCGGGAGACTACCCGCAGCGCAGGAGCGGGTTCGCCACCACCGGTTCTGGGCGCGCTGGATTTCCTGTTCGCGGTGGATGATAGCAGTCGACTCGGGGCCCTGCGCTTTCGCGATGAATCCGGCACCTTCCAGGCGAGTGCGAACGAAGGCCAACGGCGGACTCCTCCGCTGCTCGAACTCCGGCACCTCCTGAACGCTTCACGCGCGGTGGAACTGAGTACGGAGACCGCAGCGGATCTCGCCTATCTGCGCGGGAAGGGTACCTCGCTCGGCGGCCTGCGCCCGAAATGCTCGGTGCTCGATGATGACGGGCACCTCGCCATCGGAAAATTTCCCAGCGTTTCCGATCAGCGCGCCGTCACCAAAGGCGAGGTCATCGCCATGCACCTGGCACGTCTGGCCGGCATCAACACCGCTCACGCGCGTCTCATCCACAGCGATGGCCTCCCGATCGCCCTGATCCGACGTTTCGATCGCCTTCCAGGCGGCAAACGCGTCTCCTACTGTTCAGCCGCGACCTTGCTCGGCGCAAGCGGCGATGATAGCGAGCACCATACCTACACCGAGATCGTCGACGCCATCCGCATCCATGGCGCTGCCGCGCAAGCGGACATCGAGGAACTCTGGCGACGCATCGCCTTCTCGATCCTCATCAACAACGTGGACGATCATCTCCACAACCACGGCTTCCTCTATGCCGGCCACAACCATTGGCGCTTGGCGCCTGCCTTCGATCTCAATCCCTTTCCCGATCGTGAGCGCGAATTGAAGACTTGGATTTCCGAAGATGTCGGCCCCGTCGCTTCACTCGCGGCACTACGGTCGGTCGCGCCCTATTTCCGTATCGCCAGGTCCCGGGCCGATGACGTGTTGGACAGCATCAAGAGGGCCGTCGATACCTGGCAGGTAGTGGGGGCCACTCTCGGCATGACGAGGGCGGAGCTGAGCCAATATGCCAATGCCTTTGATCACCACGGATGACCTGTGCCGACCTGCGGTCCTGGACACCAGTGCTTTCTCCCCTTGGGTGACGGGGGTGGGCCAGCGGGCATCAAGAACCTCTGCGAAGAGGTAACCTGGCGGCCGGCGTAGCGGTCAGCCCGGATAAATCGTCTTCACGACAGATTGCGTTCCCGGCATATCCGGATATCCACGTCCAGAGGTTGGCTGGTCGTCCACACGCTCTGGCCTTGGTCTCGACCGCCCAGCCTTGCCACCGCCGGTCACTTTCGGAGCCCGCATGATTTCCCAGACCGCCGAGTATGCCCTGCGCGCCATCGTCTATCTGGCCGACAACCCGGCCGAGGCGCAGACCGCCGAGGCCATCGCCAAGGGCACCAAGGTGCCGGTCGGCTACCTGGCGAAGATCATGCAAGGCCTGGCGCGTTCGGGATTGGTGACGTCGCAACGCGGCC
>JANPIY010000781.1:0-2112 GCA_031425255.1 Planctomycetota bacterium | reverse complement strand
AGCGTGCGCGCCAGCGAAGCCGCCGGCATCGCGGTGATCCATCAGGAGTCGACCGCCTTCCAGCACCTCGACGCGCTTGACAACCTGTTCGTCGGACGCGAGCCAACGCGGCTCGGAGGCCTGCTGCTCGACCGGGCGCGCATGCGCGCCGAGGCCAAGCGCCTGCTCGAGGGCCTGGGCGAGACCCTGCAGGAGGGCCGGCCGCTCTCGGAGCTTTCGGTTGCCCAGCGCCAGATGGTGGCGATCGCGCGCGCGCTGTCGGTCGAGTGCCGGCTGCTGGTGCTCGACGAGCCGACCGCGTCATTGTCCGAGCGCGAGTGCCAGGCACTGTTCGGGGTCCTGCGTCGGCTCAAAGCGTCGGGTGTGGCCATACTCTACGTCAGCCATCGCCTGGAAGAGATCCTCGCGCTCGCCGACCGCATCACCGTGCTGCGCGACGGCAGCCACGTCGAGACCCGCGACGCCGCCGGCCTGGGAAGCGCAGACCTGATTCGCGCGATGGTCGGGCGCGACGTCGCGGAGCACGATCATGCGGCCCCCGGCGCGCCTGGGGCGGTGCGCCTGGCGGTGCGTGGCCTGACGCGAGCGCCGCGCTTCCACGACATCTCCTTCGAGCTATGCGCCGGCGAGATCGTCGGCTTGGCCGGCCTGGTCGGCGCCGGGCGCAGCGAGGTGGCGGCGGCGATCTTCGGCGCTGAGCGCGCCGACGCTGGTAGCGTCGCCATCGATGGCCGGCCGCTCTCAGGCGGGGATGTGCGCGCGGCGATCCGCGCCGGCATCGCCCTGGTGCCGGAGGACCGCCAGCACCTGGGGCTGGTGCTGCCGCTCTCGGTGGGCGAGAACCTGATCCTGGGCGTGCTGTCGTCGCTGGCTCGCCATGGCCTGCGCTCGGGGAAGGCCGAGGCCGCGGTGGCCAGCGCGCAGATGCAGGCGCTTGCGGTCAAGGCCGCCTCGCCGCAGGTGGTGGCGGGCACGCTCTCCGGCGGCAACCAGCAGAAGCTGGTGATCGGCAAGTGGCTGGCCGCCGGGCCCACGGTGCTGATCCTCGACGAGCCGACGCGCGGCATCGACGTCGGCGCGCGCGCGGAGATCTACCGCCTGATTCGCCGTCTCGCCGGTGAGGGCCTGGCAACGCTGGTGATCAGCAGCGACCTGCCCGAGGTGCTCGGGCTCAGCCACCGCATCCTGGTGATGCGCGATGGCCGCCTCAGCGGCGAGCTGACGCGCGCACAGGCCACGCCGGAACGCATCCTGGCCCTGGCCATGCCGCGGGAGGCCACGCTGGTCGCGGCCGGCCATGCCGGGGACGCCAGCGCGAGTGGCGGTGCGCCATGATGCCGGCCGTCCTGCGCACCCGCGAAGCCGGCATCGCGGCCCTGATCCTGGGCACCGTGCTGATCGTCAGCGCGATCAACCCGGCCTTCTTGGGCATGCAGAACGCGC
Organism: Planctomycetota bacterium; assembly: GCA_031425255.1. Taxonomy (GTDB): domain Bacteria; phylum Planctomycetota; class UBA11346; order UBA11346; family UBA11346; genus BOG-1363. The sequence continues at coordinate 669 of JANPIY010000781.1, read as the reverse complement.
GCGACATCCTCATCGCTGCCGCGCCAGGGATGATCGTTGCCTGCGGACTCACCCTGGTGGTGGTGATGGGCGAGATCGATATCTCGATGGGCGCGCTGATGGGCGTGTGCGCGGCGGTGCTCGGACGCCTGGTGTCGGTCGACCACGCCGCGCTGCCGGTGTGGGCAGCGATGCTCATCGTCCTGACCCTGGGCGCCGGCGTCGGCCTGGTCAACGGCCTGCTGGTGACGATGGCGCGCGTGCCGTCGATCATCGCCACGCTGGGCATGCTCACCGCTCTGACCGGCGTCGGCGACCTGGTAATGGCCGGCGAGACCATCGGCAACTTCCCCGAGGCGTTGCGCTTCTGGGCCATCGGCGGCGTGGGGCCGCTGCCCATGCCGGTGCTGGTGGCCTGTCTGTGCATCGCCGGCTTCATGGTGCTGACGCGTTCAAGCCCGCTCGGGCGGCGCATGTACGCGGTCGGCAGCAACCCGCATGCGGCTCGCCTCGCCGGGTTGCCGGTGCAGCGCCTCAAACTGCTGGCCTTCGTCGCCACCGGCGCGCTCACCGCCGTGGCGACGCTGGTCAGCGCGCCGCAGCTCGACGTCATCGAGGCGGGCTTCGGTCGGCAGTTCGAGCTGGTGGTGGTCACCGCGGTGGTGGTCGGCGGCACCTCGATCAGCGGTG
>JANPIY010000780.1:0-2335 GCA_031425255.1 Planctomycetota bacterium | reverse complement strand
CGGCGGCTCGAACGCCTGGGCGAGCGCCTGGTCTTCCTGGTCGATCCCGCGGACCCGCGCCCGCTGCTGGCGCTGGAGGCGCTCGGCAACGACCTGCATGCGCGCGGCGCGCTGCGCGGCCTGCGCCGCGACGCCTGGCAGGTGACGCCGGAACCCGCCGGCCCTGGGCAGGCGGTGTGGCGCGTCAGCCTGAGGCCGGCGGCGCCGATCGACGGGCTGGTGCTGACCGTCCGCAACGAACAGGGCCGCTGGCTGGCGGAGGCGCTCCATGGTTGAGCGCGACGTCTTCCAGCCGTTCCGCTACGCCGTCGACCTCTACGTCGCCGAGCCGTCCGAGCTTCCGCCCACTCCCGGCGCCAGTCCGCCAGGGGAGCTGCTCTGCCGTGGCGCCTTCAGCGAGGTCAGCGGCCTGGAGGCGACGATGTCGCCGCGGCGCATTACCGAGGGCGGCCGCAACTGGGGCGAGATCCAGCGCGCCGGCACCACCACCTTCGGCGCGGTGACCCTGCGCCGCGGCCTGACCAGCTGCGCCGATCTGTGGAAGTGGTTCGACGCGGTGACGCGCCAGGCCGACTACGGCCTGCGCCTGATCGGTCGCATCACCGTCCACGACGCGGTGCTGGCGGGCACGCCGCGGACGCTGCTGACGGTGTGGCTGCTGAATGCGCTGCCGACGCGCTTCAAGGGGCCCGACCTCAGCGCCACTGCCAGCCAGGTGGCGGTGGAAGAGGTCCAGCTGGCGCACGAAGGCATGTTCTTCGAGCAGGCGGAGGCCTGACGCCATGGACGCCTCGCCCGCCATCGTCAAGGCCACCCTGGTGCCCGTGGTCGGCGATACCGACCAGCTGGACGCCGCGATCCCGGTGCACTTCAACCCCACCAGCCTGCGCCTGCAGATCCAGAATACCATGCGCGCCGACACCACCGGTGGCGGCAACCGCAGCACCGCGGCGCAGCACGTCGAGAGCAGCTCCTCGACCCTGGCCATCGAGCTGCTGTTCGACACCACCATCGCCACCGGTGGCGATGCCGCCGGCAGCGACGTGCGTGGCAAGCTCAAGCGCATCGTCGAGCACTTCATCAAGCCCGGTGAGGACGGCAGTGCGCCCAAACGCTGCCGCTTCCAGTGGGGCGCCAACTTCACCTTCGTCGGCATGATCACCACCTACAGCGAGACCCTCGACTTCTTCTCGCCCGAGGGCGTGCCGCTGCGCGCCAGCCTGTCGCTCTCGCTGGTCGAGGACCGCTTCGAGTATCCAGAACCCGGTGGCGGCACGCCGACGCGCAACCGCCCGCGCTTCACCAGCGCCGCGCCGGACCAGCCGCTCGCGGGCGCAGCGTCCGGCACCGGACGATCCGGGACCGGGACCGGGACCGCGTCCAGCGATTGGCGTGCCCTCGCCCTGCTCAACGGCATCGAGAACCCGCGCCTGCCTGGGGTCGACGGCCTGCGCCTGCCGCAACCCGGCAATGTTGGCGGTGCCGGTGGCGCCTTCTCCGTGGCGCTCGGCGGCGGCATTCCCGGCGCCTTCCCCCGTTCCTCCGGTTGACCGCCATGGCCATCGAGATCACCCATTTCACCTTCGAAGTCGCCGCACCACCGCCGGTCGCAGGTGGCGGCGCGCCCACCCCAGGGGTGCAGCCGGGCCCTGGGGAGCTGCCGGCCGCCGGTGACGAGGCCGCCCCCGATGCGCTAGCCGCGCTGCGGGCGGCGATGTTGGGCGCCGACCGGCGCCTGCGCCTGTTGGTGGATTGAGTCATGCCCGAACCGCTCGCCATCACCACGCCGCGCATCCGCCTCAACGGCGCCGAGGACACCCGCTTCAGCGACGCCACGCTCGAGCTGAGCATCGTCCAGCCGGCCGACGGGCGCGACATCGCCGAACTGCGCCTGGTCGACCTGGGCGAGCATGGCGAGGGACCGCAGCAGGAGTTCACCGATCTGCGCCTGGCCGACCGCATCGAGATCGCCGTCGGCGATCCCGACTCGCCGGTGCTGTTCATCGGCCAGGTGGTGGCGCTCGAGGAGCGTAATGGCGACGGCGCACCGCAACTGGTGCTGATCGCGCACGATGCGCTGCAGGCCTTGGCCACGCGGCGCCGCAGCCGGGTGTGGGAGGACCAGGCCCCCGCGGCGGTGGTGCGCAGCCTCGGCAGTGACGCCGGCCTGGAGTGCGATGTGCAGCTGCCCGAGGTCACCGCCACCTGGCATCAGCTCAACGAGAGCGATCTCGCCTTCCTGCGCCGGCTCGCCGGTACCTACGCCTCCATGGTGCGCGTGGTCGACGGCAAGCTGACCGTGCGCAGCCCCGACGTCTCGGCCCAGCCCGCCTTG
>JANPIY010000779.1:0-7158 GCA_031425255.1 Planctomycetota bacterium | reverse complement strand
CTCGACGCCTTGCCGGGTGCCGACCTGTTGGTGATCAGCGTGCGCCGCCACGCGCCGACGAAAGAACACCTCGCCCTGGTACGCGCGCACCTCGCCGCAGGTAAAGCGGTGATCGGTATCCGCACCGCCAGCCACGCCTTCGGACTCAAGCCGAAGGATGATCGCCATGAGGGCTGGATGACCTTCGACCAGGACGTCCTCGGCGGCAGCTACACAGGCCACTACGGTGAGGTGCCCGCCATCCTGGCTCTGGTGCCGGGCGCCGCCGGTCACGCCGTCCTCGCGGGCGTCGACCCAGCGCGCCTCACGGCGCAGCGCCTGTATAAGAATCCGACGCTGGCACCGACCGCCACCAGCTTGATCACCGGCCGTTCACAAGGTGCCGCGCAGGATCAGCACGTCGCCTGGGTCAATCAGGTCGGCAGGAGCCGCGTCTTCTACACCTCGCTCGGCGCTCCCTCGGATTTCGCCAATGCCGATTTTCGCCGTCTGCTGACCAATGCGATATGGTGGGCGATCGAGCGGCCGCGGCCGCAACCTTAGGTCAGCGCCTGCGCTGGTGCGGCTTGATCGTCGCGGTGTTCTTGGTGCCCTTCCAGCTGGCGTTGAAGCCGCCTTTTTTCGCCGCCTCCGCCAGGTGCTTAGGCACCTTGGTGCCGCAGGCGAGCGTCACGTTCTCGACGCCCGGCTCGGGGAAGTGGCCGTCGTGCTCGTCGAGCTTGGCCTCGTCCTCGTCGATCACCTGATCCAGCGAGCCGCCCGCCATATAGGCCGGGCCGACGTAGCCGCCGCGCTTGGCGCGCTCGTCGAGGTGGTTGCCGCTGCCGACGCCGCCATGCAGCAGCTTGTCCGCCAGGTCCATGCGCCCGGTGCGCTGCAACGCCTCGAGCACCAGCTTGCGGTTATCGGGCTTCTGCGAATGGATCAGCGCCTTCTGCATGCGCCGTTCGCGATCGCCACGGCTGACCTCGATCGGCTCCATGGTGAAAGGGTCGAGGCCGCTGACGTACATCGCGGTGCTGATAGTCATCGGGATGGGTACGAATTCCTGCACCTGATCAGGCTGCATGTCCTCATCGCGCAAAGAGGCCGCGGTCTCGACCATGCTCGCCAGCGATGATCCCGGGTGGCCGGCGATCAGGTACTCGGTCATGAACTGCTTGCGGCCGGCCTTCTTGGTGGCGAGCTGGAAACGTTTCTTGAAGCGGCGGAAGGTATCGAACGACGGCTTGTTCATCAGCGCCAGCACGCGGTCGTCGGTCGATTCCGGTGCCACCTTCATGATGCCGCTGACGTGGTGACGGGCGACCTCGTCGATGTAGGCGTCGCCATCGCGCAGCGCGAGGTCGTAGCGGATGCCGCTCTGGATGAAGACGTGTTTGACGCCCTTGATGCCGCGGATCCGGCGGAGCGCCTGGATGTTCTCGTCGGCGCCACTTTCCAGGCTGGGGCAAGGCGTCGGCAGCAGGCAGTCGCGGTGCACGCAGGAACCGAACTTGCGCATCTTGCCGCACTTCATCCGGAACATGTTGGCGCTGGGACCGCCGACGTCGCTGATGGTGCCGTTGAATCCTGGGAGCGAGGCGATGCGTTCGGCCTCCTTGACCACCGACTCGACGCTGCGGTTCTGGATCTCTTTGCCCTGGTGGTAGACGATCGAGCAGAAGTTGCAGTTCGCGACGCAGCCGCGGTGGGTGACGATGGTCGCCTTCACCGTCTCCAGCGCCGGCACCCCGGCGACGTAGGCGGGATGTTCGCGACGGGTGTAGGGCAGCCCATAGATGCGGTCGAGGGCCGCCTCGTCGAGCGATGGCGCGGGCGGATTCTGCACCACGAAACGTGCGCCAGTCGGCTGCACCACGATGCGGCCGCGCTGGGGATCCTGTTCGAGGAAATGGATGCGTTCGCCGTCGGCGAACTTGGCGGTGTCCGTCGCGATCTCTTCGAAGGAGGGGGTCTCGACCTTGCCACGCGCCCAGGGATCGGCGATCGCTTCGCGGCTGCCCGCCATCCAGCAGGTGCCACGCACGTCGTTCAGGTCCTTGATGGTCTCGCCCGCGCGCAGGCGGTGGGCGATCTCCAGGATCTGCTGCTCGGCCATGCCGTAGCCGATCAGGTCGGCCTTGCTGTCGGCGAGGATCGAGCGACGGAAGGTGTTGCTCCAGTGGTCCCAATGGGCGAGGCGGCGCAGCGAGGCCTCGACGCCACCGAGCACCACCGGCACGCCCTTGAGCAGCTTGCGCACGGTGTTGGTGTAGACGATCGACGCACGGTCCGGTCGCAGTCCAGCCTTGCCACCTGGGCTGTAGTGATCCTGCCGGCGCGGCCGGCGCGCAGCGGTGAAGTGGTTGAGCATCGAATCGATGTTGCCGGCGCTGACCCCCACGAAGAGCGCGGGCCGGCCCATGACCAGGAAGTCCTCATCGCACTGCGGCTGGGCGACGATGCCGGTGCGGAATCCGGCATCGACCAGCGAGCGCCCGACCAGGGCGATGCCGAAGGAGGGGTGGTCGACGTAGGCGTCGCCATTGACCAGCAGCACGTCGAGCTCGTCCCAGCCCCACCACTCCGTCATTTCCGCCCGGCTCATGGGCAGCGGCACGTTGGGGAGGAGGCTCTGCATGGGCGCGGAACCATAAGGCGCGCGCGCACAGGGGAACCGACGTCTGCCTGCACTTGATCTGCCACGGGTACTGCATTCGCGGTCCGCAACGCACGGCACGCGTTCTGCCTCGGCACCTACGGCGGCAGGAAGGGAGGAAGGACCGGGCTGGTGACCCCTTCCCTGGTCAAGATGAGGTAGATCACATCTCGGTCCTGTGCCATGACCGAGGAGGGGGCATACCCGGGCTTGTTCGCGGTGATGCTTTCGATGCTCGGCAAGTTGGGCCCGATGGTCAGATCTCCATCGGCATCGGTCATCCCCGCCTGGGTGACACCAATGAGCGACCATTTCGTGTAGGTGATCTTTGCCCCGGCGACGGCAACGCCCTGGTCGTCGCACACCCGCACGTACGTGCATCCGCACAGGGCGATGACCAGGATCAGGACCAGGCTGAGTTTCACCATGGGTCTGCTCTCCGATGGCGGAAGCGTGACCAGGGGCTCGCGTACTGCCATCGTCCGCGCTGGGTGGGTCGCGGGTTCCGATGGTTGGCTCGCTTCGCCTCCCCACCACACTCCCGGCATGGATGTCGAGAAGGCCACGCAGATCCTCAAGGACCTCGCCAACGACCATGCCTACCCGGCGATGGTCATCGACCGCGTCCTCATCGACCTGCAACGGATCCACGGCCACGACGCGGTGAACCAGGTCATCGAGGCCTGTGAGCTACGCCGGCGTTTCGGCACCCGCAAGGTGTGGCCGGATCCCAAGCGCTGAGCGATCGGTTCACCGTTTCGTGCGCGCCTGCGCCCGTTCCGCGTATGAGCGTAGCACCGCATGCATCCGCCGCTGGTAACCCGGTCCCATCGACTTGAAGAAGGAGATCACCTGCGCATCGACGCGCAGACTGATCATCTGCTTGTCTGGCCGGAGCTCCGGAGCGCGGGTGGCGGCATCCATCGCTGCGAAGTCGGCATCAGTGAGTTCCGGAATGTCGCTGATATCGATGGCGTGCTCAGGCAGGGCATCCCAGGTGGCCTGGTCTGCTTCGCTGACCGCGGGAACCCGCTCAGCCGGCATGACGACGTCACGGGCACGTGAAGGCGGCTGGCGTGATTTCTTAGCGCTTGGCATGGAATCTCCTCTCGTGCGCGGTGGCTTTGCGGACTGAGATGATGCGGATGAGGTCATCCTGACGGGTGGTGTGGACGACGAAGAAGAGTCGTTGGCCAGAATCTCCACGCGCCGGACCGATGGTGATCCAACGTTCCTCCGTCTGGCTATGCCGTCGATCATGCAGGTGCAGGAGCACGAACGGGTCGTTGATCAGGACCTGGGCGCCGACCAGCAGGGAGAACCCATGTTTACGGCGGTTGACCGCGTCCTTGTGACGATCCCATATGAAACGGAGAGCCATGGGGAAGGTGTATATACATGATGTATATACACAAGCTTGCCCGGGGTCGCCGTCCAACGCGCATTCCAGGCGATCTCCTCCCGATAGCCGCGCGCCCGTGGCCAACGTGGACACCGAGGATCCGAGGTGAGGAGGTCGCGGTGGAAGCCGGGCAATCCCCGCTGGTCGCTCGGCCAAGAACGGTCCCAGGGCGATGCAGCGATCAACCGGTCGCGCGTGGCCGCAGCAGCAATTCCTCGATCACCGCGTTGTACGGCAGCTCGATCGCCAGCAGCGCACAGGCGGCGACGTCGCCGGCCTGAAGCATGCTGCCACGCAGTTCCATCGGCGGTGGTACCGGACGCTTGTCGAGCAACGGGGTATTGATGTCCCCTGGGTAGATCGCGGTGGCGCGGATGCCGTGTTTCTGCTCTTCGCAGTTGATCGCCTGCGTCAATCCGCTGACCGCGAACTTGCTGGCGACGTAGGACGGACCGGCCTTGGCATTCGCGCGCAGGCCGGCATCGCTGACGATGTTGACGATGGTGCCGGCGCCTTGTTTGCGCATCGCCGGCAGCACGGCGTTCACCAGGTAATAGGTACCGTTCAGGTTGGCATCGAGCACTGCGCGCCAATCACCATGGCTGAGCTCGGCCAGACTGCGGCGGGGCACGTTGGTTCCGGCGGCGTTCACCAGCGCCTGCACCCCGCCATGTTTGCCGAGCGCGGTGGCCACGGTCTTGGCCACGCCAGAGTGATCGGCGATGTCGAGCGGATAGGCGTCGAGCTTCTGGCCATCCACGCCGGCCTTGACGATGGTGTCCTTGAGCGCGTCGGCGCGGCGGCCGATCAGCGAGACGTTCCAGCCGCGTTTGACCAGGGCGAGGGCGATGGCTTGGCCGACGCCGCTGCCGGCTCCGGAGATGATGGCGTGCGTGGGCATGGGATCCTCGCTGCGGAAGCGGACGGGTGGTAAGCGTTCAAACGGTGGGGTAGACCACGTCGACCCAGCGGCGTTCCGCGGTCGAGGTCAACGCGGCATCCATCACCGCCTGCGCGGCGCAGCCCTCGGCGAACGAGGGCGCGCAGGAGCGGCCTTCGCGGATGGCACGGATGAATTCGACGTTCTGGTCGTAGCGGAAGACCACGCCGGGGTCGCCCTGGGCGGGGTCGCGCGGACTCCCAGGGAAAACCAGGAATTCGCGTGGCACCGCTTCGGCCTTGAGGCCCTTGTCATCCTTCGACGCCCGCAGGATCTGATTGGGATGCGCGAGCTGATACACCACCGTGCCCTCGGAACCATTCACTTCGCAGCGATCGGGGCTGTCCTTGCCCTCGCCGCAGCCGGTGGCGAGTTTGCTGCTCTCCATCACGCCGGTGGCGCCCTGTTTGAAGTCGGCGAGCACCGCGACCCAGTCCTCGACGTCGGCGGGGTTGCCGCCGCGGTCCTTCACCAGCAGCGTGGTCTGCGCCACCAGGCGCGCGATCGGCCCGACCAGCATGTGGCCGTAGTCGATGCGGTGGCTCAGCATGTCGCCCATCTCGCCGGTGGCGGCGAACTGCTTCAGCTGGCGCCAGCCGAGCGGCCGCACGCCCCAGTCCTGGAAACGGTGCACGCGGAAGTGGTAGGGGGTGCCGACCGCACCCTGCTTGACCAGGTGCGCCATGTAGCGCATGGCCGGCACGAAGCGGTAGGTGAAGGCGGTCATGTGACGGACCTTGGCCTGTTCGGCGGTCCGCCACATGGCGTGCGCTTCAGCGGTGTTCATCGAGATCGGCTTCTCGCACAGGATGTGCTTGCCGGCCTTGGCCGCGGCCAGGGAGATCGGGCCGTGGACGTGGTTCGGCGTGCAGATGATCACCGCCTGCACGTCATCGCGTTTGACGATCTCCTGCCAGTCGGTGCTCGCCACGGCGACACCGGTCACCGCCTTGGCGCGTTCGAGGGTGCCGGGATCGTTGTCGCACACCGCCACCACCTTGACGTCCGGGCACAGCGCCAGTCCAGGGAGATGGTTGGCGAGAGCGATGCCGCCCGAACCGATGATCGCGACGCCGATGGTGGACATGCAGGTCTCCTGGGGGAGGCAGAGGGTTAATCCGGCGGCGGACGCTGGCAAGGGCGGCGGGTGGGCCAAAGGGGAATTCTGGACGAGGGAGGCAAGGTTCACCGCTTTGGACATCTTGGAGGATTCCGCCCAGCGGATTCCCGCGCATGCTGCCGGCGTGCGTCGCGACCGCCTCGGCTACCTCTTCATCAGCCCCTGGCTGATCGGCTTCGCGGTGTTCACCGCTGTGCCGTTCATCGCCAGCATCGGCCTGTCGTTCACCCACTACACCGTCGCCTCACCACCGACCTGGGTCGGCTTGGCCAACTACCAGACCCTGCTGTTCGATGACCCCAGTTTCTGGACCGCGCTGATCAACACCCTGGTCTATGCCTTGGTGGCGGTGCCGCTGGGCGTGGGGGCGGCCTTCGTGCTGGCGTTGCTGCTCAATCTCGAACTGCGCGGCATGGCGGTCTACCGCACCATCTTCTTCCTGCCGCACATCGTGCCGGTGGTGGCGTCGTCGGTGGTGTTCATGTGGGTGCTCAATCCACAGATCGGACTGGCCAACGGCGTCCTGGCCTTGATCGGCATCGATGGGCCGGCCTGGCTGCAGGATCCCTCCTGGTCGATGACCACGCTGATCCTGCTCTCGCTCTGGGGCGTCGGCGGCAGCGTGGTGATCTACCTCGCCGGCCTCAAGGACGTGCCACAGTCGTTGTACGAGGCCGCACGCATCGACGGCGCCAACGTCTTCCAGCGTGCCGTCCATATCACGCTGCCGATGATGACGCCGGTCATCTTCTTCAACCTGGTGATGGGCATCATCCACGCCTTCCAGTACTTCACGCAGGCTTACATCCTGACCAACGGCGGGCCGCAGGAGAGCACGCTGTTCCTCGCGCTGTACCTGTTCTTCCGCGCCTGGCGCTACCTCGACATCGGTTATGCCAGCGCTCTGGCGTGGATCATGTTCGTGCTAGTGGCGGCCATCACCTATGGCGTCTTCCGCAGTCAGCGGCGGTGGGTCCACTATGATTAGCGGCGCCTGCCCCGCCGGAACGGCGGGACCCCGTCTGCGCCGGGGTGTTCCGCTGCGCGGAACGCAG
>JANPIY010000778.1:0-5408 GCA_031425255.1 Planctomycetota bacterium | reverse complement strand
CGTGCTGCCCGCGCTGCTCGACCTGCCGCTCACCGCAGCCTCCGGCGGCGACCTGGTGGTGCGCGCCTTCGCCGGTGACCGCCAAGTTGCGGAGGTCCGCCGCTCATGGACCACTGTGGTTGCATCACCACCGTGAAGACTGGTCAAACCGCAGAGGACGCAGAGGGCGCAGAGAAGCGATGAAATGAGATTTCCCAGCTCTGCGCCCTCTGCGCCCTCTGCGCCCTCTGCGCCCTCTGCGGTTTGAAATGCCTTCCCGCATCAACGGCGTGATCTATCGCCCTTTGCCCAGCACCGCCGCCACCGCACCGGCGCCGAGACGGTCTTCCAGTTGTTTGAAGTAGAGGCTGCGCGGAGTCACCGGGCGGTCCGGGGATTCGATGTAGCCGTCGCCCATCACCGGCACGCCGTTCCAGGTGAACGCCACGGTCGAGCGGTCCTTGATCCAGCCGAGCTGTCCGGAGTACTGGTCGCTGACGCCCAGCAGCGTGGGGTCGGTCGGTCCGTTCCAGCCGACGGCGTAGTTCTGCGCTCCAGGGGGTTTCATCACGAAGATGCTCTGGCCGACGCAGTTCCAGAACACCATCTGCGCGCCGGCCCAGCCGTGGCCGCTGCCGGAATTGCCGCGGTTGACCGCCAGGAAGAAACCCTCGCCGCGTAGGCTGACGTTGTCGAAGAGACCGCCCGCGGCGTAGCGGTGGTGCGGTTCGGTGGTGCCGCCGGCAGCGCTTGCGCGGCAATCGACGAAGGCGGTCGGGCCGACGGCGCGGCTGCCGAAGGCGAAGTCATGGCGGGAATTCCGCGACACGCAGGCGAGGAACAGGCCGAGCTGGCCACCGCTGACGAAGCTGTATTTGCGCCCGCCGCGATTCTCCGCCACCGGATCGATCATCACGCAATCGCGGATGGTGGTGCGCTCGGCGGAACCGTGGGTGTGGGCGCAGCCATAGCCGGCATAGCGGGTGGTGACCCGGGCGACCCAGCCGTCGCGCACGTTGTCGAGCACCACGCCGATCCAGGCATGGTTCTCGTCCTTGAGGCGGCGGATGGATTCAAGCGGGTCGCCGGTCTTGGCTGATTCCGAACGGATGGTCGCATCGTATTCCGACTCGATGGTGAGGTCCTCGACGCCTGCGCGTTCGATCTGGCCGTCGGGCCGGAATTTCGCGACCGTGCCACCGCCGTACCTGGCTTCCAGCGCCTGCACCATCGGCGCATCGAAGGTCAGGCGACTGCCGCTGATCGCGGTGATGGTGCGGCGCTGGTGGAGGTCGAAGGATCCCGGCGTCCAGTTCTTGGCCTTGGCATCGCGGTAGGTTTCGACCAGACGATCCATCTTGATGTCGGCCAGCCAGGCGGCGGTGCTGGGTCGCGACACCAGCACGCGGTCGCCGATCTGGAAGGCGGAGGCGTCAGCCACCGACAATTGGAAGGCGCCAGCCGGCACGCGCTGATCGGTGACCAGCTGGGTGGTCTCCTTCAGCACCGCCATGCGCCCGCTGCCCGAGACCACGATGACGTCGTGCTGCTTGCGCAAGGTAGCGATCAGCACGGTGCCCGCATCGCTGACACCACCGTCCTGACCTGGACCCTCTCCACGCAGCACCACGCCGCTGGCGGCGATGCGCAGGGTGCCATGCACCAGATAACGTCCGCGCTTCAAAAGCACCGCACCGCGCAGGCCAGCGGCGTCGAGCGGTGCGGCGGCGACCTGGTCGATGGCCGCCTGGATGCGCGCCAACGCGTCGCGTTCCGTGGCGACCGGCGTGAGCGTGAGCCGCACCGGCGCCACCGGCAGCGCGACGCCACCGCCACGATATCCGCAGCTGGAGAAATCGATCAGCACGTCGCCGTCGGCGGTGGGCGGGTACTGTAACCGGCCATCAGGGCCCGGCGCGACGATGCGGCTCGGCACCGCTGCGGCGACCGGACCGAGGGGTTGCTCCACGGCCTCATCCGCAGCGGCGGGAAAGGCCTCCGCCGCGATCCCAGGCAGCGCCAGCAGGCCTGACGCCGTCACCAGCGTCGCCAGCAGCAGCCGCATCATGGGTCCTTCTTCGCTTTCGCCTGCGCGCTGGTGATGGCGGTCGCCACCGCGCTGGCGATCAGCTGCTTGCCCGCGTCATCGGGATGGACGCCATCGGGGAAGGCCTCTTTATGCGCGCTGGTGGCCGCGTGCACGTCGATCACCTCGAGGCCGTTGTCCGTGACCAGTTGGCGCATCATCACCTTGGCCTCGTCCAGATTCTGGTTGGAGAAACCCTTGCCGCTCTCGCCCTTGAAGATCGGTGGCGAGATCGCGAGGAAGATCAGCGGTTTCGACGGCAGGGCCTTGAAGGAGTCGATCAGCGCCTGGTAGTCCTTGGCGAAATCGCCTTTGGCCACCGCCCAGGTCTCGGCCTTGGTGTCGTTGGTGCCGAGCATCACCACCACGATGTCGGCGTCGTCCTTGCGTGGATTGGCATTGGGGAAGGAACGGGTGCCCGCGTTCTTCAGTGCGGTGACCCCGCTGTGGCCGGCGTTGCGCACGCGGTAGCGCCCGCCGAGCAGGCCTTGGAGCACCTCGGGATATCCGCGTTGGGTGATGCTGTCGCCGGCGCACAGGACGCGGATCGGCTGGACCTCCTCGGCAGCGTGGAGCGTCGCGGCGAGCAGGCCCCACCACAGCACCAGGGCCATGCTGGCGCACGAGCGCAGGGGAGGGGTCGGCAATGCGCGGAGGGGGGTGTTCATCGGGTTCCTTGCGGTCTGGTCACCAGTCATCGGTACGGAAGGGTACCGCCGGAAGGCCATCCTGGTTGAAGAGATTGGCCCACGGTATCATCGCGGCCCAGGCGTAGCGCACTGCCGCAGGCGCGGACACCTGCGGGCTCGAGACGATCACCGTATCGCCGTCGATGCGCGCGTCTGCCCAGACGAAACGCCGGTCCTGGCCGGCGATGGCGAAACCCTGGAGGCGTTCGCCGTGTCGCCAGGCCAGGCCCTTGCCGAGGTGGTCGTACGCGATCACCACCGTCCGCCCGGCGGGCCGCTGCGCGCGATAGGTCGGCCCACTGGTCGCCACGGCCTGACCATACACCGCGCCCAGCGCGACGCGGGCGGCGCGCAGCCCATAACCGGATTTGTTGTCGGGGTGGGTGTTGCCGCCCAGGTCGCTGGTCTGGACGAGGTGGGTGCGGGCGAAGCGACCGATGCCGAGGTGCATGCCACGGTAGGCGCCGTCGTCGGGGACCTTGGCCGGGAGGGGAGCGAAGGCGTCGGCCAGGCGGGTGACCGGATCGGCCGGATCCCAGGCGCAGCCGCCACCGCTCGGCTTCTGGATGCAGATGAAGGGCAGCTCGCTCGCCCATGCGCGTCGCCAGCCACGGATCAGCGCGCCCATGGTCAGGTCCTGCTCGACCCCCGCGATCGCCGATCCGGATTCGCCCTGATCCCACACCACGCCACGGATGGCGAATGGCACCAAGGGTCGCACGTGCTGCTCATAGAGATGGCCCACGTCGTCGCGACATTCGCCGGGCCGCAGCGGGGGGTCGGGCGGCTTGGGCAGCCGGGCACCGGGTTTGGCGGCGGCCTTGGTCTGCTCCCAGGTAGTGAGCGCGCGCTGGTACCGTTCCACCGCCGCGGCGTGGTCGTAGCCGCTGGCCGCGCGGGTGATCGCGGCCTGGCAGTCGGCATCGTCGGCCAAGGCCTGCCCGCTGAGCCAGAAGCCTGAGGGGGTGCCGGCCACTGCCGCGGTCATCAGCCCGACGGGCACGTCGAGTTGCTGCTCCAGGTCCGCACCGAAGGTCAGCAGGATCGCCGAGGCCCAGGCCACGCTGCCCGCATCGGCCGGCTGCCAGCCGGGCGATCCGGCGTTCATCAGGCGGATGCGCGCGAACGGCGCCCGCGCCTGCAGCCGTGCGAGCACCGGATCACGGGCGGCGAAGTTCTTCACCCGTGCCACCATGTTCGATTGGCCGGCGCCCAGCCACACCTCGCCCACCAGCACATCGCTCAGGGTGACGGTGGTCGTTCCCGTGATGGTCAGGACGTCGGGTCCACCGGCGCTCAGCGGCGTGAGCCGGATCAGCCAGCGGCCGTCGGCGCCAGCGGTGGTGTCGTGACGCTGGTCGCGGAAGGCGACGCTCAGGTGTTCGCCGGCGGCGGCGGTCCCCCAGATGGGCACGGCCTGACCGCGCTGCAGGACCATGTGATTGCTGAGCACCGGTGGCACGCTCACCGCGGCGACCAGGGGCAGGGCGAAACACCACACCAGCAGCAGGCCGAGCGGGACCGGCGCGACCGCCCACCGCACGACCCGTGATCTGAGCACGCACGGATGGAAGCCATGACCCATGGTCGAATGTCCCGCGCAACCGGGCTGGTGCCGCGCTCGGATCGACGCTAGCACAGCGTCCACAGCGGCAATCAGCACGAGCGGCACCTTTGTTAGGAAAAGCGGCAACCATGGATCAGGCCTTCCACGTCGGCATCGATGTCGTGCGCAGCGCCCGCCGGCGGGTGGCCACCGACCTGGTCATGCCCGTGCTCATGCATTGGCGCCTGCACTGGTACGGAACTCCCGGTGCCAGCCTGCTGTGGCAGCGTCGCGCCCTGTCGGCGCCCCCCGAGCGGGTGCTCATCATCGCCCCGGGTACCAGCTGTAGACGCCAGCTCGCCCGCCCGGTGGAGGAACATCTCTTCATCCATTTTCGGCTCGATCCGGCGCACAACCGCCTGGCCAACCGCATCTGGTCGCTGCCCATCGCCGCTGGCCTGCGCGCCCAGCTCGAGGAGCTGCGCGGCGAACTGCCTGCGGGTGGGCTGCCGCAGGTCAGCGCGCCGTGGCGCGCGGCGTCGGTGGTGCTCGCCGCGCTCGCCACCATGCCGGCGGAGGCCTGGCCGGCACGGGTCACCGATCCGCGCATCAGCGAGATCATCCGGCGCATCGACCTCGACCTCGCGCGACCGATCGACAACCGCGCCTTGGCGCGCCAGCTCGCGCTCAGCGCGAGCGGCTTCCTGCGCCTGTTCACCCGCCAGACCGGCGTCACGCCGCAACGTTATCTCGCGCAGCGACGCCTCGACCTCGCCTGCCGGCTGCTGCAGGGGGGCGGCGACCCCATCGAGGTGATCAGCCAGCGCTGCGGCTTTTGCGACCGGACCTATTTCACCACCACCTTCAGCCGGGCGATGGGCATGCCGCCAGCGGCTTACCGTAGACGCATGGCAGGCGAGGAGTGATGTCGGTGTGGGCCTCCCATATTCAGATGAGAAAAGACGGTTCAAACCGCAGAGTTTCCGGGCGCCCCCTGGGGGTGCTTCAGGCAAGGAGGTAACTGGAGTTGTCCGTTCGGACGCGTATGGCGTGGTCTTCACCGTCCGAGGTGGCCGTAGCCGTTTGACCATTGGTGTCGTTACCCGTC
>JANPIY010000777.1:0-2594 GCA_031425255.1 Planctomycetota bacterium | reverse complement strand
AGCGGCCAAGCCGACAAGGCGGCGGCATCGGAGGCAACGGAGTAGCGGGCATCTGCCGTTGCGGCGTATTGCAGAACCTGAAAACGGACGACCGTGTTGAAAAACAGTGTAGCAGAAGCCTCCCAGGATTACCAGGCAAGTGATAAACAAACCTTATTCCCAGGCTTCGTTTCTGCGTAAGTTTGTATTGACTTCGACCAAAACATAGCGGCATTGCGTTCGGAAATCTATTTTACCAGCATGAAAAATGATTAAACGGGTTTACATCGACACGTCAGTGGTCGGTGGGCAGTTCGACAAAGAATTCTCAGCCGATACCATTCCATTCTTTGAGGCGGTAGCCGCTGGGAAATTCGTCGTTGTCTTATCCGACTTGTTGGAGGCTGAACTGTTGCGAGCGCCACAACAAGTCCGTGAATTTGTGACCACATTGCCAATAGGACAGATTGAGCGGATAAAACTGACGCGGGCCGCTGCCGACTTAGCCGACCAATACATTATTGCCAAAGTGGTAGGGCCAACCAGTCGAGCCGATTGTCAGCACATTGCGATGGCAACCCTTATCCGGGCAGACGTGTTGGTAAGCTGGAACTTCAAACACATTGTGAACCTTGACCGAATCAGGGGCTACAATGGCATTAACTATCAGTTGGGACACCCCATGATAGAAATCAGAACCCCCAAAGAAATTATCAGCTATGACGACCCCAGCGTATAGTGGCACCAAACAAGGCATGGTGCAAAGCCTGCGAAGCATCCGTGACCAGATAAGTCGTGAAATCAAAGATATGAGTTTTGAGCAAGAGCGGGCCTACCTTAACCAGCTACTTGCCGAAAAGTCTGCTGCCGCGCTGGCCGGTGAGCGTAATGCGTACAGTGAGAATGTATGGATTGAAGGGGAGTCAGGTGAGGAAGATAAGGGGGTAGCATTGGCAAGGTTCATCAATGACAAGTTCAAAACAAAACCTGATGATATAAAACATAAAAACGTTACGTTTGCCATCTGTCAGACGGGTGAGGTTATTGAACTAAATTTGCTGAATGGTGCCCATGCATCTGACGTGCTACTCTATGTTTACTGTGAGTTTGATAAACCAACAGGCGGTCAGCATTTTTATGAGTACTATAAGTACACATTGATTGACAGTAGTCTCAGTCCTGTAGACTCAAACTGCTTTGAGTGGAATGGTTTTAAGTGCTTTATAATCAAGCATGATTCTTACACGCATCCCCTGAAACCATGGCATAAAAGTTTTTCTTTAGACATAAGGATGCAAGTCGTCGTGTCGAGTAATATTGGTGAGGAATTCACTGTGAATTTCCTGCACAATGGCCACAATGGGTATGCTCTCGAAGAATTACTAGCATTCTTGGCAAATGCGAAAGAAAAAGGTCTGTCAAAGGCTGTGAAAGATTTTAAAGACTCCCACTAATAAACAGCACACTAAAAATCGCAATGAACTATCTTGCCGCAATTTTATGCAAATTACTGCCATTGAGTGTTTTGGCTTTTATGTTTATTTCGTGCGATTCCATATTAACGTCTGCTGAAGCCTCTAGGCCTTTAAGAGTTATCTGCTCAAGTCGCAGTCAAGAGTACGGAGACTACAACATGCAAATGGAGTACTTAAAGGTTAACGAAAAGTCTGCACACGACTACGCAATAAAAATTGACGACAACATAATCAAGGTTTTTCACAAAAAATATGAGCAGATGTGGGAAGAGGATACAGTTGCTCTTAAAAACAGAAAAGACGGTGTGTATACTTTTATTTCCACGTCGCCAGAAGTTCTAAATGAAGCCCTTGTTTTTGAAATGCCAACTATATGGGTGTATGATAAAGACAGTAAATTGCTGACTTATCTGGGCCGAAGAAGGTATTATCAAGATGGCAAGGAGAAATCAATTTGCAAAGCTGTGCTTTTTCACCTCGACCAATAGGGGGGATTGTATCCGAATTAGATTATGCCCTCCCTATCTGCCTTCTAGGGTATGCCGAAACGGCACCGTCACCGGCGGCTGGGTGTGCCTCGGTGATGTTGAGGGTTAATTAGAGTGGCCTTTTACTCGCACTTTTCGGTTGGCCGGCATCTTGGTAGCCGAAAATTTAGCTTTGAGCTTGCGGGCTTCCTCGGGCAGCAGCTCGCGCCACTGGCCGGGAGCCAAGCCATCTAGTTGCAAATCATCAATACTAGCACGAATAAGCCGCAAACAAGGCAGGCCCACGGCCGCGCACATCTTGCGCACCTGCCGGTTCATGCCCTGCGAAATGGTGATTTCGAGCCAGCTGGTAGGGATGCTGGCGCGGTAGCGAATGGGAGTGCTACGCTCCCAGAGGTCGGCCCGTTCGGGTAAGATTTCGGCCTGGGCCGGGGTGGTACGGCCTTCTTTTATCTGCACACCCTGGCGCAGCTGCTGCAAGGAAGAATCGGTGGGTTGGCCTTCCACCTGCGCCCAGTAGGTTTTCGGGACTTTGAATTTGGGGTCGCTGAGGCGGTGTTGCAGGGCCTTGTCGTCGGTGAGCAGCAGCAGGCCCTCGCTGTCGTAGTCGAGGCGGCCGACGGGGTAGATGCCGGGCAGGGGCACGAAATCC
>JANPIY010000776.1:0-6629 GCA_031425255.1 Planctomycetota bacterium | reverse complement strand
AGGCGCTGACGCCGGCAGCGTTCATGCCGCTGACGATGCCCGCATACCCGGGCCAGCCGATCGAGATCGAAGCGTGGCGATGCGTGGGCCGACGGGTGATGACCACGGTCAGGCGTCCGAGGTCGGTCGCCGGGGTGAAGTCCATGTTGCGGGCGATCTGCAACGGTCGTCCGCTGGCCGGATCCGGCACGTGCACCACCGCGGTGCAGAGCACATCCACCGCCAGGTTCGCCAACAGCAGAGCATCGGTATCGACCTGCGCGGCGGTCGCCCAGGCGGTGATCTCGTCCACATACTCTTGCGGCATGGCGGCACGCAGCGCCGGCAGGCCGGGGGCATCGCGCAGTCCCGCCAGGGCGGGACTGCGTTGCAGCAGGCGCAGCATCGCCCTGGTCTGCGCAGCGGTCAGTTCACCGGCCTGACGGCCGAGCGCGGGCGGCTCGCCCACCAGCGATAGCAGATTCACTCCGGAGGAGACCAGGTACTGACCGCCATCGGCGGTTCGGCTCGCAGGCGCGACGTCATGCGCAACCAACCTGGGAAGCATGACCAGCAGGGCGCACAGGAGTCGAAAGATCGCGGCGAACCGACGGCATTCCGGCATGGGACCCCCGGTGTTGATGGTACCGCTCAGCGCGCGTGCGCGTCGGTCACCAGGACCTCGATGGCGTACAGCGTAGTGCGGGCGGTGATGAATAGCGTCTTGCCGTCAGTGCCACCGAAACACAGGTTGGCGGCGGCCTCGGGCGTCAGGATCGAGCCGATCAGGCTGCCATCGGCGGCATACACCCGCACACCATCGCCGGCGCTGCTCCATACCCGGCCATCGCGGTCGACGCGGATGCCGTCGGCGGCGCCGTTGTCGATGTGGCAGAACACCCGGCCCGCGCCGACGCTGCCATCCTGCTGCACCGGATAGACGCGGATGTCCTTGCTCTTGCCGGAATCGGCGACGTAGAGCAGCTGCTCGTCGGGCGAGAAGGCGATGCCATTGGGCATGTCGATCTCGGTGATCACCGCCGAGACCGCCTTGGTCGCGGGATCGAAACGGTAGACGTACTGGCCGCCCTGTTCCTTGGCCGTGCCTTTCGGCAGGCCATAGGACGGGTCGGTGAAATAGATGATGCCGGCCTTGGTGATGGCGAGGTCGTTTGGCGAGTTGAACTTCTTGCCGTCGTAGCTCATCACCAGGGTCTCGACCATGCCGTCGTGGTCGGTGCGCGTCAGCGAGCGCGAGCCGTGTTCACACGACACCAGCCGGCCTTCACCATCGAAGAAGTTGCCGTTGGCGTTCTGGCTGGGGGTCCGGTAGGTGCCCAGACCGTCGCCCTGGGACCATTTCTTCAGCTCGTTGGACGGGATGTCGCTGAATATCAGCAGGCCACCTTTCGCCTGCGTCCACGCCGGGCCTTCGATGAAGCGCATGCCGCTGGCGAGCTTGCGCACCGTCGCGTCACCAGCGACCACCTTGCTGAAAGCGACGGTGTCGACGGGCTGGAGATCGACCGTCGCGGCGCACGACCAGCCGACCAAGGCGCTGAGCAGCAGTGATCGCAACATGGGAACTCCTCGGATGGCGGGAATAGGCGGGCCCGGGTCTAGCTGAGGGTGGCGAGGGGGGCAAGGTCAACCTTCACCCGGATCGGGACGCGTCTTGAACCGGCGCGGGTGGTTTCGCAGAATGGCGCCCGCACCAGCAGCCAAGGAACCCCTCATGCGCGTTACGATCTTCGGTATCGGCTATGTCGGCCTCGTCACCGGCACCTGTTTCGCCGAGATGGGCAACCATGTCACCTGCGTCGATGTCGATGCCGGCAAGGTCGAGCGCCTGCGCCAGGGCGAGGTGCCGATCTACGAGCCCGGCCTGGAAGACCTGGTGCAGGAGAACGTCCACGGCCAGCGCCTCTCCTTCACCACCACGGCGAAGGACGCCTTGGCCGATGCCGAGCTGGCATTCATCTGCGTCGGTACGCCGATGTCCGAGAGCGGCGAGGCCGATCTGCGTTATGTCGAGTCGGCCTCGCGCGACATCGGTCGTCATCTCAGCGGCTACTGCCTGGTGGTCGACAAGAGCACGGTTCCGGTCGGTACCGCCGACCTCGTACGCGGCTGGGTCCAGGAGGAACTCACCCGCCGTGGCGTCGATCACACCTTCGACGTCGCGAGCAATCCCGAATTCCTCAAGGAGGGTTCGGCGGTCGACGACTTCATGAAACCCGATCGCGTGGTGGTGGGCGTCGACAGCGAACGGGCCAACCTGCTGCTGCACGACCTCTACCAGCCCTTCATCCGCAACGGCCTGCGTTTCTACACCATGGACATCCGTTCGGCGGAGATGACCAAGTACGCCGCCAACGCCATGCTGGCGACCAAGATCAGCTTCATCAACGAGATCGCCAACATCTGCGAACGGGTCGGCGCCGATGTGCGCCAGGTGCGCTTGGGGGTGGGCGCCGACCAGCGTATCGGCCTGCAGTTCCTCCACCCCGGTGTGGGCTACGGCGGTTCGTGTTTTCCCAAGGACGTGCGCGCGCTGGTGCACACCGCGCAGGTCGTCGGGTATCAGGCCGATCTGCTGGCCGCGGTCGACGCGGTCAACCAGCGCCAGAAGGCGGTCATGCTGCACAAGCTGAACGCCTGGTGCACGCTGACCGGCCGCCCGCTGTCCTCATTGACGGTGGCGATCTGGGGCCTGGCCTTCAAACCGAATACCGACGACGTGCGTGATGCGCCATCGCTCGAACTGATCCGCGCGTTGGTGGAGGCCGGGGCGCAGGTGCGCGCCTACGACCCCAAGGCCACCCACGAGGCGAAGAAGGCGCTCGGCCCGCTGCCGCGACTGACCTATGTCGAGGATGCCTATGACGCCACCGAAGGCTCCGACGTCCTTCTGCTGGTCACCGAGTGGCGGCCGTTCCGGCGTCCGGACTTCCGCCGCCTGGCCCAGCAGCTCAGCGGCAAGGTCATCTTCGATGGCCGCAACCAATATGATGAAGACCGCGCCGCGCCCTATGGCCTGACGGTCTACCCGATCGGCGTCCCGACGCTGACCAAGCAGGCGCAGGCGGCCAAGAAATAAGCCGATGGAGTGCAGCGTCTATATCGCCGAGCCGCAAATGATGGAGGAGGCGTTCACCGCTTTCGACGAGGAGGTCGGCATGACCATCCCGTCGGAGGATCTGGTGTCGTGCGCGGTCGAAGCGCAGGCCGATCTGATGGAGGCGTTCTTCGCGGTGCGACCGCAGGACTCCTGCACCTGGGCACCGGCCTTCGCCGCGGTGTTCGGCACCCTTTTCTGGGGCTCCACCGATGGCGATCGCCATCGTGATGCGCCGTGGGCGGTGGCCTGCGCCCTGGTCGATTCCTACCTCTCGCCGGCGACCGTGGCGCGCCTGGGGACGCAGGCGGCGACCATCCACCTCGACGATCTCAACCTCGCCTTCACCGACTTCACCGGCGACGGCTGGATCCAGGATTTCAACGATTTCCGTGCCATGGCCAGCGAGTGGTTGGACCTGCTCGCCAGCGCGCACGAACGCCGCCTGGCGGTGGGCATCGCAGTGTGGGACTGAGGCGCCGCCGTCATGGCCTGGAACCAGACCATCATCCGCCTGCGGCCACGTGCGCGGGGCTTCCATCTGGTCACCGATGAGCTGCTGGCGCAGCTGCCTGGGCTGGCGGAAGTACGGATCGGGCTGGCGCAGTTCTTCCTCCAACACACCTCGGCCTCGCTCACCATCAACGAGAACGCCGACCCCACCGTGCGGAGCGATCTCGAACGCTGGACGCGGGAAGCGGCTCCCGATGGCGATGCGATGTTCGCCCACGATGCCGAAGGCGACGATGACATGCCGGCACATGTGAAGGCCTCGCTGTTCGGCGCCGGGCTGACCATTCCGATCAGCGACGGCCGCCTGGCCCTCGGCACCTGGCAGGGCATCTGGCTGGGCGAACACCGCGAACACGGCGGAGCCCGCAGCGTGGTGGTGACGATCATGGGTGAGCGCTGAGCAGAAGGGATTGGGGGAGTCACGGCCGCACGTGCATCACTCCAATCCAGCCGCAGATCAACCCCGCGGCTTGTCGGGGGTATGGTGATGACGCACCGTCCGCCACGTCGCCCTCCTGCCTGGATCCCACCATGACCATGATGCGCTTCCTTCCCGCCCTCCTCGCCACCCTCGCGGTCTCTGTCAGTCTCGACGTGGTGGGGGCCGCCGAGATCGGCGTCGGCGCCGCACCGATCGCTGGCGCCGAAATCGTCTTCGATGGCTCGCGCGCGATGCTTGATGAGAAGTGGACCTACTGGCAGGGACCGGGCTTCGCCTCCGCGCTGCCGATCAAATGGCAGATCGTCACCGACCCGGTCGACCAGGGTGGCACCGTGCTGATGACCGATGATCTGGTCGCTGCCGGCGGCAAATACGGCACCGCCGACGTGGTGACCAAGAAGGCCTATGGCGACTTCCGTCTGCACATCGAATTCCTGATCATGAAGCCGGGCGGCAACAGCGGCGTCTACCTGCAGAACCGCTACGAGATCCAGGTGCTCGACGGCGACAAGACCACCCACGGCATGGGCGCGGTGATCAACCAGAGCGAATCTCCTTACCACCTCTATAACGGCCTCGGCAAGTGGAACGCCTACGACATCACCTTCCGCGCCGCGCGTTTCAGCGATGGCAAACGCGTCGAGCAGCCGCTGGTGAGCATGTACTTCAACGGCAAGAAGGCCCACACCGACGTGCGCATCGGCCAGGTATGGGGCGGACCCAAATCCGGTCTCGACGGCGGCAACGAGGGTGGCAAGGGCCTCACCGATGTCCCAGGCGGCCTCAAGCTGCAGTGCGAAGGCCACGACGTGCGCTACCGCAACATCTGGATCAAGGAACTGGACCTCGCGCAGCCGACCACGGATTTCTGAGGACAGCCCCTGGTTGGAGACGTGACGGGGATAGCAGCCGCGGCTCCACAGGACCGCCGCCGCAGTGGTGCGTAAGCCGTCCCCATCCCCTCCACCTGGTCAGTACATGGACAACCGCGTCGTCATCCGAGCCCTCAGCGTCGCCGACCACGCCGCGTGCTGTGAGCTGTGGCGGGCGACGGAAGGTATCGGCGATGCTCCCGACCTTCCTGCCTTCAACGCCATGCTGGCGGCCAATCCCGGTTTGAGCCAGGTGGCACTGACGGGTACGGCGCACCTCGTCGGTGCGATCCTCGCGACCAGCGATGGCGTCCGCGGCGGATTCTACCGCTTGGCGGTGGACCGTTCGTGTCGTCGGATGGGCGTGGCCACGGCATTGGTCCAAGCCGCCACTGAGGCGGTGGCCTCCACCGGCGCGCTGCGCATCAACATCCATGTCTTCGCCCATAACGCGCAGGCCCAGGCTTTCTGGACCGCCCACGGCTATGAGGTCTACGCCCAGTTAGAGTGCCTGCGCCGTCTGCTGGAAAGACCTGCGCTCCGGCTGCGCCCTGGCGTTCCTAGCGATCTGGATGCGCTCATGCTGGTGGTGGCGGTGGTGATCAGGGGACTGTGCGCGAACGGCATCGCGCAATGGGATGACGTCTACCCCGACCGAGCAGGCATCGCCAGGGATCTGTCCACTGGCACCGCGACCGTGGCGGAAGACAGCGACGGGATCATCGGCCTGGTGGTGTTGAATACGGATCAGGACCCGCTGTACGCCACGGTCTCATGGCACGGCGAGCATCCGGCCGTCATGCATCGCCTGATGGTGCACCCGCGTGCCCAGGGGCGGGGAATCGCCCGCCGCCTGATCGCTTGGAGCGAGGGCGAAGCGCTCCGTCGGGGTTTCGATTCGCTGCGCCTCGACGCGTTCGAGCAGAATGCGCGTGCCCTGCACCTCTATGCCGCCGCGGGCTACACGCCGCGCGGATCCTGCACGTTTCGCAAAGGGAGGTTCACGCTCTTCGAGAAGATGCTCAGCTGAATGACGCGGGAGCGCGAGCCGTTTCGTGGTCCGTAGATTCAGGATCGTGATCACTCCGAGGTGATCACATAGGATCGCACGGCCATGCTCATGGATTGGGACTCATTCCCAGCACGGACAAACCCAGAGCGAGATCGCAGCCCACCGCCTCGGCATGTGCCGCTGCGGTGGCCACCTGATAGTCGGACGGCAATGGCCGCGCGGGGATCAGTGGGCGGAATCCCACAGCCGGCCGCAGCGCATCTCGAAACCCCAAGTTCGAGCGTCGTGCAGGCGACTCACTCCGGTCGGGGAAGACCCCCAGACCTGTGAAGCTGAGATGCCTGGCCGTAAAGGCGCAGAGGCGAAAAGTCCAGGTTCTGCCTTTCCTCCGCGTCTCCGCGCCTCTGCGGCCGATTCTTCTTCGTTAGCGGGGCAGCGTTGGAGTACGCCCGGTCAAAATCGTAGAGTCCCTTGTCGGCTTGGCCGCTTCTGGCTGATCGCCAACGAAGTTCCTCGATGGCCACCTCTCTCCTGGAGGGAGATGATATTCACCACCGAGCTCACGGAGCCCACAGAGGGGACCAGCTCTTCTCTGTGCTCCATGAGCTCGGTAGCGAATATCGGCTGTCGGTCGCCGTAAGGTGGTCATCTGGAATACTAAACCGCAGAGGAGCCGTCAACGTCCCTCAGCGC
>JANPIY010000775.1:0-6825 GCA_031425255.1 Planctomycetota bacterium | reverse complement strand
CAGACGAACCATTTGGTGCTCAACATGGCCTATGGCCATGCCTCCGCTCCAAACGGTCCGTCTTCCTTGCCTCGCTCGACGATGGCTCGGGCTCGCTACAGGATGGGTTATGAAACCCAGCTCTAACGCCGAACCGATCCTCATCACCCATCCGGCAACCGCGCCGAAGTCAGGTCGGCCTCCCTGATCAATCCTGACCGGAAGTGCCCAGTTTCCGAGCGGCACGAGAACGTCGTCCGTGCCGGATGCAGTGACTGCGACCCCTAGTCCGCCTGACCATTGAGCCGGGCGTGCTGGCTTGCATCCTGCGCCGCAACCGCACGGAGGCTCCCATGTCCAGCGATGCCCGTTCCCAGACCGCGCAGTCCCAGACCGCCCAGTATCGCAAACGCACTTCGCTCGATTGGGAAGCCGGCGCACGTTTCTCCGAGTACACCGCGGCGGCGAATCCGCAGATACCGGCGATGCCGTTCGTGCTCTTTCCCGCCTCGCTGCACCGTACGGGCGAGACCCGTATGATCCCCTTCGACCTGTCGTCCCAGCTCGGCACCCGCTGGCCGGCCACCAGCCCGAACCTGATGGCGAGCTTCCTGCACATCAACGAACGCGAGACCCTCGACACCCAGGCCTCGGCGACCTCGCAGCTCTTCTACGTCATCCGCGGCAGCGGGAAGAGCACCGCCAGTTTCGGCGCCATCGATTGGGAACAGGGTGATCTGTTCGTCCTGCCGATGGGGGCGGAGGTCGATCACAAGGCCGTCACCGACGCCGCGCTCTACTGGGTCCATGACGAGCCGCTGCTGAGCTACCTGGGGGTGCAGCCCGGCGTGCCGCGTTTCAAGCCGACGCTCTATCGCCGCGAGCGCATGTTCGCCGAGCTGGAGCAGGTGCGCAGCCAAAGCGGCGCCAGCGAACGCAACCGCATGGGCATCCTGCTCGGCAACGAGGCGACGCCGCAGACCATGACCGTGACCCATGTGCTGTGGTCGCTGCTCAACCTCCTGCCCGCGCACGTATCGCAGAAACCACACCGTCACAACTCGGTCGCCCTCGACCTCTGCATCTCGGCTGAGCCTGGGACCTATACGCTGATGGGTCCAGAGCTGAACGCGGAGGGCGCGGTCAAGGACCCGGTGCGCGCCGAGTGGGAATCCGGCGCGATGTTCACCACCCCGGCGGGCTGGTGGCATTCGCATCACAACGAGAGCGGGCGCGACGCGCTGGTGCTGCCGATCCAGGATGCCGGCCTGCATACGTGGATGCGCACGCTCGACATCCGTTTCGTTCTCTGATCGGCTCAGGAGCTCTCCATGCGCTGCCATTCCCTCGTCCTCTTGACGCTGCTGATATTCGCCGGCTGCGGCAACGAGCCCCGTCAACCGGTCTACCAGGCCGCCTCGTCGGTCTCCGACTTCGAGGTCCGTGGTGGCATGCTCGAAGGGTCCCTATTCCCTTCCGACACCCAGGCGCTCAGCAACGAGGCGGTCGAGAAAATCCTCGCCGGCAATCTCCAGCTACGCGAGAAGGGCCGGCTTGCCGTCCTGCCCATCGGCGGCTGGAACTACCAGGAGACCGGTGAGCTCGGCAAGTATATCGACACCATCGCCGCGCCGTTGTCCGCGTCGCCGTTCGTCGGCGAGGTGGTCCAGATCCCTCGCGTACTGGTGCCGCGCCAGGTGACGGTGCCGGTGCTGCGCGAGGTCGGGGCCCGCCTGCAGTGCGAATTCGTCCTGGTCTACAACATCAGCATCGACATGCGTTACCAGGCGAACGTGTTCACCAAGGACGAGTCGCGCAATCGCGTGACAGTCGAGGCGATCGTGTTGCACGTGCGCACTGGTATCATCCCGGTGACGGTGATCCAGGACAAGACCATCGACTTCACCCAGACCAAGGGTGAGGACACCTACGAATTCATCCGCCGCCTGCAGCGGGAAACCGCGCTCGCGGCATTACATCAAGCAGCGGAAAAAGTCGTGGCGAAGCTGAAGTAGAGCGAGGCGCCTGGGAGTGCCTTCTTCAGTCGGCCGATGCCCCCGACGACCATCCGTGAGCCAAGCACCGGCCGAGTGGAATTGGCGCCCCTAGGACCGTCGCTCGCCCTCCCACCACACGCCCGCCTGATGGCGCAGCGCGTCGAGGCAACGTGCCTGCCCCAGGCTGTCCTCCCACGTCATCACCGGCGCCTGGTGCTCCACGATGTGCGCGGTGACGGTCAGCGCTTCGCGCGCATAAGTGTTGAGGCCATCGTCAGGCACCGTGATGCTCTCTGAACCGGCATCGATGTGGACGATGAAGGCCGACTGTCCGGGAGGCGAACGCCACGGTTCGGTGATCTCGATGCGTCCGAGCGAACCGAACACGGTGGCACTGACATGGCGGCCGGCGTTGCAGCTGGTATCCAGCGAACCCAGCACCCCCTGTGGGAACTGCAGCGTCGCGCTTGCCGTCAGATCGACACCATCGGCGTTGAGGGTGGCCAGGCAGGAAGTCGCTGAGGGCTCGACCCCAGCGATCCACCGCAGCCAGCTCAGCGGATAACAACCGATGTCCATCAGCGCGCCACCGCCTTGCGCGCGTGACACCAGGCGTTCCTTGGCGCCAGCATTGAAGCAGAACGCCGCGTGCAGCAGGCGCAGGTCACCGATCACGCCACTGGCCAACAACTCACGCAGGCGTGACCAGCGCGGATGGCAGCGATAGAGGAAACCCTCCATGAAGAAGGTGCCGGCGCGTCGCACTGCGGCGAGGACACCGTCGAGCTCGCAGGCGGTCATCGCCGCCGGTTTTTCGCACAGCACGTGTTTGCCGGCCTCTGCCGCACGAATGCTCCACTCCGCATGCTGATGATTGAGCAGGGCGACGTAGACCACATCGACCCGCGGATCGGCGAGCAGCTCCTGATAGGAGCCGTGTGCCTGGCAACCAGGGACGCCGGCGGCGAAGGCGCGGGCGCTCTCCAGCGAGCGGCTGCCGACCGCCACCACCGGGCAGCGTCCGCTGACCTGCTGGAGACCTTCGACGAATTTGCGCGCGATGCCGCCGGTCCCCAGGATGCCCCATCGCAGCGGCGTCATGGCAGCACCTGCGCGACCGCCTGTGCCTGCGCTCGGGCAGCCACGTCGCTGCGTCCCGACACTGCCACGCCCAGCCCCACCATGATCAACACCATGCCGACGTACTCCTGCCACCGCGGCGTCTCTTTCAGCACCAGCAGCGAGAACCCCAGGAACACCAACAGTGCGAGGGCTTCCTGGATCACCTTGAGCTGCGGCGCGCTGAACGGGCCGCCCAGGCTCGTATGGCCCAGGCGATTCGCCGGCACCGCCAGGCAGTATTCGGGCAAGGCGATCAGCCATGAGATGGCGATGAGCCCCAGCAACGGCATGGTCGCCGGCGCCTTGAGGTGCCAGTACCACGCCACGGTCATGAACAGGTTGGAGGCCAACAGCAACAGCACGGTGTTCATGACGGGATGCTGGGGCGTCACCCGGCGACGCAATTGCAGGGCGCCACGCAGCCGGACCTGAGCCGAGGCCCCAGAACCGCTGGTCAGGGGAGCTGTTTGCGTTTGACCATCTGCGCGATGGTCGCGGCGGCGTAGCCCGCCCCGAACCCGTTGTCGATGTTCACCACCGTCACCCCGGGTGAACAGCTCGCCAGCATGGTGTTGAGCGCGGTATGCCCGCCGGCGGCGACCCCGTAGCCGACCGAGGTCGGACATCCAATGACCGGGATGTCGAGCAGGCCCCCGACCACCGAAGGCAGGGCACCGTCCATCCCAGCGACCACCACCACCGCCACGCATTGGCGGATGGCGTCGAGGTGCTTGAGCACCCGGTGCAGGCCGGCGACGCCGCTGTCGCGGAAACGTTCGACCTTCACGCCGCGGGCGGCGAGGGTGACCGCGACCTCCTCGGCCACCGGCTCATCGCTGGTGCCGGCGCTGACCACCGCCACCGGACCGATGGTGGCCACCGGTTCGCCATAGCTGAAGCAGCAGCTGCGTGGATGGGCTCGGCCCTGCGGCAGGGTGTCCTGCAACGCTGCGAGGGCCTCTGGCGAGACCCGCGTCACCAGCACCTGGCCGTGGGCCTCCACCAGCCGCGTGGCGGCAGCGAGGATCTCGTTCACGGTCTTGCCGGAGCCGAAGACCACCTCCGGGAAACCCTGGCGGCGTTGGCGGTCGAAGTCGAGATTGAGGGTGTCGGTCATGAAGGGCGATCCGAGGTCCGTGGTCCGATGTCCGAAGGCGGGCGCAGCAGCGCGTTGAATCCACCGCTGGTGAATCCGGCCAGGTCGATGGTGACGTTGACGTAGCCGAGGGCGCTCAGCGCGGGCACCACCTCTTCGCGCAGCGCGATCAGGCGTGGCAGGTCGGCGGAGGGCACTTCGATGCGGCAGAGGAAACCACGATCGTTGCCGATCTGGTGGTGGCGCGCGCGGCAGATCGGGAAACCCAGGGTCTTCAGCACGGCTTCGGCCTGCTCGATCATGCGCAGGCCGGCGACGGTGACGCGTTCGCCATAAGGGACGCGGCTCGAGAGGCAGGGTTCGGCCGGGCGGTTCCAGGACGCGAGATCGCGCGCGCGCGAACGCTCCCGCACCTCTGCCTTGGTGAAGCCGAGGTCCGCCAGCGGCCAGAGGGCACCGGCTTCACCGGCCGCCTGCATGCCGGGACGGTAGTCGCCCAGGTCATCGGCGATGGCACCGATCAGAAGTGCGACCGGGCCACGATCGCGTGTGGTGGCGACCGCCAAGCCATTCATCGCACGCATCAGCGCCGACTTGCAGTGGTAGCAACGCCGGCCGTCGTTGGCGAGGTACTCCTCGCGTTCGAACTCGTCGGTCGGAACGATGAGGTGGCGGATGCCATGTTCGCGGCAGAACGCCTCGGCCTCGGCCAAGCTGGTGCGCGCCAAACTCGGACTGTCGGCGGTGACCGCGACCACGCGATCACCGAGTACCGCCTGCGCGATCGCCAGCAGGTAGGTGGAATCCACGCCGGCGGAGAACGCTACCATCACCTGCTGATACCCACGCATGACCTCGACCAGGCGGGCTTCCTTGGTCGCGGCGTCGCTCAGGGTGGCGGTGGGCATGGCAGGGTCTTACCGGCTGGACCAGCGGAACAAGACCGTCGCCTCCAGTGGCTACGCATCCGTCCGGCGGATTCCTGCCAGGCCGAGCCATGCGACCGGAATCCATGACGTCGTTCGTCAGGGGACCAAAAAAGTGGGATGGACGTGCGTGTGCGCAGCGGCATCACGTAGGCCCGTTGGTCAACGCCGCCCACCATCGCACGAATACCTTCACCCTCCGAGGATCCACCATGCCGTCGTTCCGCCTGCTGATGCCGTTCACCTGTGCCCTGTTCGCTTTCGTCACGCCGGCGAGCACCGCCGAGGACGACCTGGGTCCCGACTCGCAGGAACAAGCCGGGGTGCCCAAGGGCACGGTCCAGGAATTCGCCTGGAACAGCAGCGCGGTGTATCCGGGCACCGAGCGGAAGTATTGGATCTACCTGCCGCCGGCCTTCGACAAGGCCACTACCTATCCGCTGCTGGTCTTCCAGGACGGCGGCGGCGCGGTCGGCGCGAAGGGCCAGTTCCGCGTGCCCATCGTGCTCGACAACCTGATCCACAAGAAGGAGGTCCCGGCGATGGTCGGGCTCTTCATCAATCCTGGTTCGGTGGCGCCAGCGGCGCCGGGCGGCACCGGGCGCAGCACGCGCAGCTTCGAGTACGATACGCCGAACGACACCTACGCGCGTTTCCTGATCGATGAGATGCTGCCCGAACTCGCCAAACACGCGACCATCAGCGCCAATCCCGATGAGCGTGCCATTGCCGGCGTATCGAGTGGCGGCATCTGCGCCTTCACCGTCGCGTGGTTCCGTCCCGACCAGTTCCGCAAGGTCATCACCGGCATCGGCAGCTTCACCAACATCCAGGGCGGCATCTGGTATCCGTCGGCGATCCGCAAGACCGAGCGCAAACCACTGCGGATCTTTTTGCAGGAGAACCTCAAGGACCTCGACAACGTGCACGGCTCGTGGCCGATCGCCAACCAGGACCTGGTCGCGGCGCTGGTCTTCGCCGGCTATGATCACCAGGCGGTGTGGGGCGGTGGCGGACACAGCGGCAAACACCTGGGCGCTATCCTACCCGAGGCGCTGCGGTGGTTGTGGCGCCCGCTCTCGGCGCCGCCGGCACCGACCCCGGAGGTGAAAGCCGACTTCGCCATCCAGGGCCTGCTGATCGACGGCCAGGGCTGGCAGGAGGTCGTCTCCGACATGAAGTCCGTCGACGCGCCGTGCGCGGACGCCGAGGGCAATCTCTTCGTCAGCGATATGGGAGGCGGCACCGGCATCCACAAGATCGCGTCTGATGGCACCGTCAGCGTCTTCAACAAGGACCTCACCGGCATCAGCGGCCTGAAGCTCGGTCCGGACGGCCGCTTCTACGCCTGCCACAACCGCGAGAAGCGCGTCATCGCGGTGAACAAGGACGGCACCGTCGAGGTGCTGGCGAGCGACATCGGCTGCAACGACCTGGTGGTCGACAGCAAGGGCCGCATCTACGTCACCGAGAGCGGCAAAAAGCAGGTGGTACTGATCGAGGGGCCGGGCAAGGCACGGATGGTCGATACCGGCATTCCGTTTCCCAACGGCCTCACGCTGTCGCCCGACCAGCAGACCCTGGCGGTGTCGGATTACGCGGGCTCCGCGATCTATGCGCTGCGCGTCGAGGCCAACGGCGATCTCACCGCGAAGATGCCGGTGATGCCCTTCCGCGCCTTCGGCGGCCGCGTCGAGGGCAAGGG
>JANPIY010000774.1:0-5704 GCA_031425255.1 Planctomycetota bacterium | reverse complement strand
GGCGCCTGGCGAGCGAGGGCCAGGTACCATTCAGCAAACGCCTGGCGATGCGCATCGCCGCGCGCGCCCTCAGCCATCCCTGGATCTACGCCGCGGGTGGGCGCATCGCGCGCTTCTTCTGGCCGCTGGCGCGCAAGGGCGTCCCAGGGCCACACGCCGGATGGACCAAGCACCGCGATCTGCCGCCGGCGCCAGCGCAGAGCTTCCGTCGCTGGTGGAAGGATCAGGACCATGGTTGACGCCGCCGCCCTCGCCGCCTTCAGCGCGCGTTTCGCCCGTCCGGTCGGCAGCGAGCGGCGCGCCTACCCTGGGGCCTATGCCGGGCCAGAGCTGCCGGCGTCGTGGGAGGTCTTCGCCAGCGCGCTGAAAGGCGTCGGCGGCGCACTGCTCCAACCCCAGCCGAGCACCGCCGATGCGATCCAGGCCGCCATCGATTTCGGCCGCGGCCCAGGACGGGTGGTCGCCAGCGCCGCCGCCGCACCGCTGCTGACGGGCGTCAGCGGCTGGGAAGCCGCGCGGGCCACCATCACGCCCGGGGAATGGGCGGACGTCGACCTCGCCATCATCCGTGCCGAGCTCGCCTGCGCGGAGAATGCCGCACTGCTGGTGACTTCGGCCGCACTTCCCGAGCGCGCCCTCGCCTTCCTCGCCCAGCGCATCCTGGTCCTGGTACCCCGCGACCGGCTGGTCGGCGGTTTCATGGAGGCGCAAGCCATCCTGGCACAGCGCTTGGCTGGCGGGGAAGCGCTCCACCATGCGACGTGGATGAGCGGACCGAGCAAAACAGCCGATATCGAACAGACCCTGGTCATCGGCGCGCACGGCGTGTGCGCGCTGGCGGTGATGCCGGTGGAGGCGTGATGGCCGAGGGTGGTCTCCCGCCACGGCGCGATGGCCAGAGGACACTCCCATGACCTTGACCCGTCTGCCGGTCGCCGCCCGTGCGCAACAGGCCGCTGCCGCCATCGAGGCGGCGATCCGCTCCGGCGAGTTCCCGCGTGGCACCTGCCTGCCGGCGGAACGCGAGCTGGCGGTCAAACTCGGTCTCAGCCGTCCGGCGCTGCGCGAGGCCATCCGCACCCTCGCCGAACGCGGCATGGTCCAGCCACGGCACGGCATCGGCACGGTAGTGGTCGGTGAGGAGCACCGTCCCCTCGGCGACGCCTTCGGCCGCGCCTTGGGCGGTAAACGCGACGCCCACGTCCAGGTCCACGAGGTGCGCGAGCTGATCGAGGGTGCCATCGTCCGCCGCGCCGCCATCCGTGCGACCGCTGCGCAACGCACCGAGCTCAAGAAGCTGCATCGCGCCTACATCGATGCCGGCAGCGATCACGAGGCCCTGGCCGGCATCGACTCGGAATTCCATCGCGCCCTGGCGCGTGCCACCGGCAATCCATTGTTCGAGACCATGATCGCCGCGCTGCGCCATGCGATGACCGAGGCCCAGCGCACGGCGATGGAGACCCTGTCGCCTGCGGACATCGCGAAACAACACGCCGCCGTCATCGACGCCATCGACGCCAAGGATCCCGACGCCGCGGTGCTGGCGATGGAACGGCACCTGGCGACCGTGCGCGGCGCCCTGGGCTGAGGCCTGTCCGAGATCCGGCGACGGCCGGACAGAAACATGAACGCGGGGATCGGTCTCAGGGACTCGGAGCGGCAGCCGGGGCCACGAGCTCGCCGCCCGCCACCTGACCGGCATCGACCAGCGGCTTCGCGGCGATCTTGGCGATCGCGCCATGGATCTCCGGGTTCTTCATGAACTGTTCCCAGCACAAGCCGGTGCGGTGGTTCTCGATCATGCAGATGATCGGGCCCTGATCGATGGCGAGGTGATCTTCCGAGTACCAGTTCCGGCCGGGATTGAAGGCGTCCTTGAAACCGAATGGGCCCCACAGCTGGGCGCCATAGGTCTGATACAGGTAGCGCATGGTGGCGAGGGATTCCCCAGGGATGTAGGGCATGGCGCTGATCGCCGCGGTCGGCGCGATGGTGCCGTTGTCGACCCCAGGGGCGTGCGCCTGGTAGCCATCGGGGCCATCGCTGGCGGTCAGGCCCCACACCAGATCGCCGTACCCAGGGAAACGGCCCGGGTTCTCGATGCAGTACGAACGGTTGATCAGGCTGATGTTGCGGTTGTTCTCGAAGTAGTCGCAGTAGCGGTCCTTGAGCCCGCGGGGATCGAGGCCGATGAAGGAGTAGTGGGTGAAGAACAACGGGCCGCCCTGGGTCTGACCGACCCACTGGGTGTAGCCGTAATAGTCCGAGCCGTTGACGTAGGTGGAGCCGCGGCCGACCCAGCCGTCGTGGTAGCAGTCCTGCGAGATCGGGTGGGTCGGCGAGGACATCGCCAGCAGGTAGGTGATCATGGTCTCGTTGAAACCGCCACCGACCTTGAGGTCCATGGCCCAGCCGTGGGTGGGCGACCAGTGCCAGAACAGGCTGCGGCTTTCCGGCGAACGCAGGTACCAGTTCCATTCGATGCCTTCCCACAACCGCGTCGCGGTCTGGCGGATGGCGATCTCCTGCGGGTCATTGCGGTTGAAATACTGCCGCAGCGCCAGCATCCCCTGGGCCAGGAATGACGTCTCGACGATATCGCCACCGTCATCGAAGGTCGAGAACGGGACGGTCTTGCCGGTGCGGCCGTCGATCCAGTGGGCAAAGGCGCCGTGATAGTCGGTCACTTGAGTGTCATAGAAATCGAGGATGCGGTTGACCCGGGTGGCGGCCTGACTGCGGGTGACGAAGCCGCGTTCCGCGCCGATCATGATGGCGAACAGGCCGAAGCCGGTACCGCCCGTAGCACAGACATCGAGATTCCCGCTGCTGCGTTCGCGCACCAGACCCGAGTGCGGATGGGCGAAGTCCCAGAAATAGCGGAAGGTCGCCAACTGCACCGAGGTCATGAAGTCCTGGTCGTTGAGGGCGTGGCTGCGCGCAGTGACGATGTCGAGCGCCTCGGCCTCGATGCCGTCGCTGCCCACCGTCACGACCTGATACCAGCGCTGCTGATCGTTGGCGCCGAGGAAATCGCTATAGACCCCCTGCGCCACCGGCTTGGTGGTCAGCCGGCGGAAGGCGCCATGGGGCTGATCAGCCCGGTAGACGTGATAACCGAGCACCTGCGGCGAAAAGTCCGCTTCCCAGGTCAGATCGATGCGCAGTTCGGAACCGCTCGCGGTCACCTGCCGGCGGACGGCCGCGGGCGCGAGCACCCGCACCGTCGGTTGGCTGGGCGCCTGGACCGGGGCGACGCGACGGTCGCCCGCATCGCTGATGGTGAGGGCCAGCAGCGCCGTCAGCGACAACAACGCTACGAGCGACAGCGGCTTCAGGCGCCGGCTCATCTGCTGCTGAGGATGCTTCGAACGGTCCACGCCAGAGAGTACGGTCAGCAGGGGCATTCCGATGAGTGTTTTCCGGATTGTTATACGACGTACGGGTATGGGAGTGAGACAGCGCGCTGACGGCTCAGCGTCCAGCGGCACCCTATGGAGTCAGGAACCGCTCCCGCTGCGTAAAGATCGCGGTGCAGGCGATCGCATCGCTCGACTGGTTTCCCGCGCGATTCCAGGCGGCGGGGAAAATGAGCCCATGACAGCCGGCTGCAACGATTCGTTGACCACGCCACCACATGATGGCCGTATACACCCCCGCAAGGACCCGCGCACACATGCTCCAGTCGACCGCTCCTTTGATCATGGTCAGCGTCCGGGCCGCCCTCGCCTCATGGGTGGTCTGGTCAGCGCTGCTGGGCCAGGAGGCGCCACGCGTCGCCCGCGAGTTCATCGAACACCATTGCCTGGAATGCCACGATACCGAGACCGCCAATGGCCAGCTCGACCTGAGCTCCCTGGCGTTCGCCCTCGGCGATGCCAAGACCGCCGACCGCTGGGTCATGATCCACGACCGAGTCGATGCCGGCGAGATGCCTCCGGCCAAGAAGCCCCGCCCGCCGGCGGCTGCCACCACGTCCTTCCTGGCCGCGTTGGCGACCCCGTTGATCGCCGCTGATCAGGCGCGGGAGACCGCGCATGGCCGGGCGACCTGGCGCCGCCTAAACCGCAGCGAGTACGAGTATTCGCTGCGCGACCTGCTACAGGCGCCGTGGTTGCAGGTGAAGAGCTTCCTGCCCGAGGACGGCGAGGCCCACCGCTTCAACAAGATCGGCGATGCCCTCGACATCTCGCACGTGCAGATGGCCCAGTATCTGGCCGCCGCGGAACACGCCCTGCGCGCGGTGCTGGCGCCCCAGGCCGACCGGCCGGTGACCGAGACCAAGCGTCATTACGCCCGCGATCAGGCCGTCTTCGCCAAGAAGATGCTGTTCAACGAATTCAACCGTTCGCCTGAACGCGCCACCTTCCCCGTGCTGGACTACGCCGGCCAGCCCGAGGTGCGTGCGGGCAAGCTGCCACTGACGCGCGGCGACCAGGACCCCGCGACTCGCGAACGCGAAGCCATGGGCACGGTGGCCAGCAGCTACGAACCGATCGAGTTGCGCTTCGATCGTTTCCGCGCTCCCGTCGCAGGGCGCTACCGCATCCGGTTGAATGCCTACGCGGTGTGGGTGGGACCAGGCAAGGAGCCGCCCAAAGATCCAAAGAAGGAGGTGGTGTGGTGGCGACCGGACCTGGACGACGTCTCGCCTGGGCGCCGGGCCGAGCCGGTCACCATCTCGGCCGAGAGCGCCGCGCGCCAGGTCCGCTGGCAGGGTGCCGTGGATGTCGGGGTCACACCGACGGTCAACGAGCTGGAGCTCTGGCTGCTCGCCGGCGAGACCATCCGCGTCGACGCCGCCCGACTCTTCCGCTCGCGTCCAGGGGCCGCGGGCGGGTTCCATAATCCTCTGGCGGAGAAGGATGGTCAGCCCGCCGTCGCCTTCAAATGGCTGGAGGTGGAAGGGCCGCTGATCGACAGCTGGCCGACCCAAGGACACCGCCTGCTCGCCGGCGACCTCCCGCTGAAGTCGCGCAGTGAAGCGGGCACGGAGTCGGGCGCTGTGCTTGAACTGGAGCCCAAAGACCCGGCCGTCGATGGCGAGCGCCTGGTGCGCGCGTTCATCGCCCGCGCCTACCGGCGTCCGGTGGAGGAAGCCGACGTGCAACGCTACCTCGGCCTGCTGCGCAGCGCGCTCGCGGCCGGCAATTCCTTCACCGATGCCCTCATCGCGACCTATGCCGGCGTGTTGTGCTCGCCAGGGTTCATCTGCCTGGAAGAGCGGCCGGGAAAATTGGGCGACCATGCGCTGGCGGCACGCCTGTCCTACTTCCTGTGGAACTCCGAACCGGACGCCGAACTCCGCCAGCTCGCCAACCGCGGTGAATTGGCGCGGGAAGCCACCCTGGCCGCGCAGACGCGACGCCTGCTGGACGATCCCAGGTCAGCGCGCTTCACCACCGCCTTCCTCGACTATTGGCTCGACCTGCGCCACATCGATGCCACCTCGCCCGACGCGGAGCTGTACCCGGATTATTACCTCGACGATCTGCTGGTCGAATCCGCGATGCAGGAGACCCAGGCCTTCTTCGCTGAACTGGTGCGCGCCGACCTGCCTGCGCGCAGCGTGGTGGCGTCGGACTTCGCCATGCTCAATGAGCGCCTGGCCCAACACTACGGCCTGCCCGCGGTCGCCGGAGTCGCCATCCGCAAGGTCACCCTCCCCACGGACAGCGTGCGCGGTGGCCTGATGACGCAG
>JANPIY010000773.1:0-20226 GCA_031425255.1 Planctomycetota bacterium | reverse complement strand
GAAGGAGAGCGGCCGGGACGCGTGCCGGATCGGGTTCGCGGATGCCATAGCGGCCGACCAGGGTGTGGGCGGGGTCATATAGTGGATGCCACGTGAGCAGCCCCGGACCGCCGACCCGGGGTAACCAGATGGGCCTTTCGCGTGCCCACCACTGCCGATGCACGGCGTCGAGATCGAGCTCATCGCCGACCGCCAGATAGCTGGCGAGGGGCGTCCCGGTATGCCCGTTGAGCAATGACCACACCCGTGCCGCGGTGCTGCTCGCCTCGGCCATCCGTTGCTCGGAGGTGAGGGCGCGTCGGGTGTCGCGCAGCAACCGGCGCAGCGCCTGCTTGCGGCTGACCAGTTCCTCGTTCACCAGACCAGCACCTGCGCACCACCGACCGGGACCTCGACCGAATGGCGCGTGCCGGGTTCCGGACCATGCAGGAAACCACCGAGCGGAACTTCCGCATGCGAGACCAGCACCGCCTGGTTGGACCACAGGAACAGGTGGAGACCGGTAGCGGCCTGCAGCCGACACCCGAGCCGGCGCGCCACCATCAGGCGCAAGGGTTTGAGCGCCAGGCTGGTCAGCCGCGCGAGCACCGGCGGCGGCGGCAAGACCAGCTTGTCGCCGTGGAATTCGGGCATGGTCACCGCTTCTTCGCTGATATCGACACCCCATCGCAACGGCCCTTCGACGCTCATGGGAACACCGCTCCAGGCGAGCAGATCGTACCACAGTTCGGGAACGCCAGCAGCGACCAAGCCCACGGTCGGTCCGTTGCCTGAAGCGATCACTGCGCTGGCCCAGGCGTCCAATTCGGGAGCGATGGACCGCGGCACCAACACCGCCCGCCGATGCAGATGGGCATCCAGAATCCGCGCACGCAAGCGGCCGAAATCAGCGCTGTCGCGGGCCGGAGCAGAGCGATCGAGCAGACCGATGGCAGGGTGCATGACGTGCGCAGTGTGGTGTGGGCGTAGGCACAACAAGGTGCGCGGCCGTGGCCATGCCAGGCGATGAGTCGAATGCGCACCACGGTAGCCGCAGCCGCCGCCCATTTTTTCTCTGGCGCTTTTCCAGGGATGCGGGCCACGACGAGCCCCTGCCACCCGGTCGTTTCGTCACCTCGCCGCGCTTGTTAGGGTACCGCCCACGCATGTTCGGACTGCTCCCTTTGCTTTTTGCCCTGACGATCGCCGAAACCTCGGTGGGACTCACCGCGCCGCTGGCACCCTTGGACAGCTGGCTGCAGACCGTGGGTGCGGTGGCGGGGAGCCTGCTGCTCTGGCTGCTGCTGGGCGAGGTCACCGCGCGGCTGGTGGCCCGTGATGGCCGCCGACGCTGGCTCACGCGCTGGGATCTGCTGGTCCAGGGGTTGGTGCTGATCTGGTTCGCCTGGGTCTGCTACGGCTGGGGCTGGGCAGCGCAGAAGCACGTCTTCGGCACCCAGCTCTTCACCATCGCCCTGGCGCCCTGGCTGCTGATGCAGGCGGTGCACTGGTGGACCCTGACCGTCGCGGTGCGCCGGGTCAGCGGTCACCACTGGTCGCGCCTGGGATTGGTCCTGCAGCAGTTCCGCTTCGGCGTCCTGCCGATGCTGCTCATTCTGCCCTTCTTCGACATCGCCAAAGTCGTGGCGCAGGCCTACGATCTGGAAAAAGCCTGGTTTTCGGGCGCCTCCGGTGCCCTGCTGGCGATCTATTGTGCGCAGGCCTTCATGGTGCTGGTGCTGCTGGTGCTGCCGTTGGCCCTGTTGCCCATGTGGGGCGCGCGGCGCATGCCCGGCGGAGAGATGCAGCGCCTGATGCTGCGCGCCTGCGAACGCCTGGGCGTACGCGTCGCCGGTCTGATGCGTTGGCCGATGGCTGGCGGCCGGGTCTACAACGCGGCGGTGATCGGCATGGTACCGCGCCTGCGTTACGTCTTGTTCACTGACGATCTGTTACGCGATCTGCCGCCGACGCAGGT
This sequence comes from Planctomycetota bacterium, assembly GCA_031425255.1. Classification (GTDB taxonomy): domain Bacteria; phylum Planctomycetota; class UBA11346; order UBA11346; family UBA11346; genus BOG-1363. The sequence goes on along the minus strand of JANPIY010000773.1, from coordinate 18,269 downwards.
GATGGCGGTACTCGGACACGAGCTCGGGCACGCACGCCATGGCCACCTGTGGATGTACCTGCTGTTCGCGAATGCCGGCCTGCTGGTGTCATTCCTGCTGCGCGAGCCGTTGGCTGCAGTGCTGATCCCACTCATGGAGGCGGTACTGCCGTTGGCGGGGGTGACCCTCAGCATCCAGCAGGCCCATGCCGTGACCGAAGTCACCGCCACCTTGCTGATGATGGCGCTGCTATGGCGTGGCGTCTTCGGTCTGTTGAGCCGGGCGTGCGAACGCCAGGCGGACCTCGTCGGGGCCGAACTGGCCGGTGATCCGCAGATGATGTGCGACGCCCTCAAATCGGTTGCGCATCTTTCGGGTCAGGGTGAGGATGAGCCCAGCTGGCGGCATTACTCCATTGCCCAGCGCGTCGCCTTCCTGCAGGCGGTGCGTCAGCGTCCCGAAATCGCCATCTGGCATCACCATGTAGTACGCATGATCCGTCACGGCCTCATCCTCGTCATCATCGCGCTCCTGCTGGCGGTGTCCTATCGCTTCGACCCGCGCCGGGAGGCGCTGACCGGTGATCCCCAGCAGGCGTTGCAGTCATGGGTGGCGCGCGACCGCGCCCTCGGCGAGGCTCTGCAGGCTGCCGATGGCGGCGACCACATGCCTTTGGCGATCTGGCTCAATCGGGCCGACGAGAGTCAGCGGGAACTCTTCGCCCTCCAGGTGAACCGGCAGATCTTCCGCGATTTCGGCGTCGATGCCGATGGCGACCCGCGTTTCGATGATCGGCCGATCTACCGTTGGCGTCATCGCCTGATGGCCTTCCAGGAGGTGGTCACCGGCAATCCTGAACTCGACCAGCAGCTCGATAATGATCTGGCCTATGGATTGGTGGCCGGGACCAGCGATCCGACCGCGCGCGACCTCGCGGTGGCGCGCGGCATCCTGCCGCGCCTGATCAAGCAGAACGCGACGGGCGTCACCACCGACCGCGACGATGGCCTGCTCGATACCATCGGCTGTGTCCACTTCGTGCTGGGCGAATATGCCAAGGCGGTGCCAGCGTTCGAAGCCGCACTCGCCCAGTTGGAACGTACGAACGAGAAGATGGCCTCGCGCTGGCTGAGCTCGGCGGCTGAGCGTCGCTATGCCGATAAGCGTCACGCGCACCTGCGCGCCCTGTTCGCCGATCGACTCGCCGCCGCCCGCACCAATGCGGAGCGGATCACCGCTGGCGCGGTGGCTGATGATCCTGGCCTGCTGCCTTTGCCACGTGATCTCGGACAGCGGTCGGCGCCACCCGCCAGCCCCAGCCCTGGAGCGGCGCAGGTGGAATCCAGCGACCCCAAGCCATGAACACCGGTCCGCTGGACGCCACCCCCGCTGAACGTCTGGTGGCCGCGTATGCCCGTGGCCCCGGCATCAACGATGCGGAAAGCTGCCCGCTGCCGAGTCGCGAGAACGTGGCCAAGATCTGCGATCTCGCGCTGACGCTGTTCTTCCCTGGGTTCTTCACCTCCGGCGCGGTGACCCAGCGGGATCTGCCGGAATTCACTAAAGCCCGCCTCGCGGCGCTCGCCACCGCGCTGCGCAAATACCTGCACGGCACCATGGCCTACGCCACCGTGCGTGAGGGTCGCCCGTGTAACGATCTCGATGCCACCGTGCGCGAACACGTACAGGGCGTCATCGGCGAGCTCACCGACGTGCGTGAACTGGTCCTGACCGATGTCGAGGCTGCCTTCGTCAGCGATCCCGCGGCGGCCGATCGCGCGACGGTGATCCTTAGCTACCCCTGCATCGAAGCCCTGGCGGTGCAGCGTTTCGCCCATCGGCTCTACCGTCGCGGCATCCCGATCTTTCCGCGCATGTTGACCGAGGTGGCGCACAGCCGTACCGGGATCGACATCCACCCTGGCGCCACCATCGACGAATCGTTCTTCATCGATCACGGCACCGGCGTGGTGATCGGCGAAACCAGCCGGATCGGCAAACACTGCGTGCTCTACCAAGGTGTCGGCCTGGTGGCCTGGAATCCATTGGCGAAGGACGAACACGGCTCACTGCAGCGCGGCGCCTCGAACAAGCGCCACCCCGACCTCGAGGACCACGTCACCATCTACGCCGGCGCCACCGTCCTGGGAGGCGACACCGTCATCGGCCACCACAGCGTCATCGGCGGCAACGTCTGGCTGACCCACTCGGTCGACCCGTACACCGCCGTGACGATCAAGGAGCCGGAGCTCAACATCCGCAAGCGCAAGGGCGCCCGCACGGACTGAGGCACTTCGACGAGGCCAGCGATCTCATCTGCCGGCTCCGGCGGGGTGCAGGGGGCGCAGCCCCTTGTCGGGCGTAGCGGGCAGAGCCCGCGAACAACGATCCCCCGAGGGCGCCTGCGCGACCGAGCGGGGACAAGGCCCATCGCGCGCAGCGCGATCACGACGGCGGAGCCGGCGTCCCGGCCGCAGGCCGGGCAGGGCCGATGCTAACGTTCGAGGAGCCACACGTTGCGGAAGTAGACGGGATTCTGGTGATCCTGGAGCCACAGCGGCCCCCCCTTCGGCGTCTCCGCACGCTTCTTGTTGGCGCCGGTACCGTGCGGGATGTCGAGCTTGTCCTGCACGATGATGCCGTTGAGTTTCACGGTCGCCTGCGCATTGGCTTTCTTCATGCCCGCGGCATCGAATTGCGGTCCGTTGAAATCGATGTCGTAGGTCTGCCAGGTCAGGGGCGGGAAGCAGGCGTTCACCAGCGGTGGGATCATGGTGTAGAGCGCGCCGGTGTAGTTGTTTTCCGGCACCAGACCGAACGAGTCGAGGACCTGGAATTCGTAGGTGTGGTGGATGTAGACGCCGCTGTTACCCCGGTCCTGACCTTTAGCCGTGGGTTTGAACGGCGTGCGGAATTCGAGGTGCAGTTGATAACTGGTGAAGGAGCGTTTGGTCTCGGGGCCGCAGGTGAGGAGCTTCTCACCCTCGACGGTGTCGATCCTGGCCTTGGTGTCCCACGCGTCGACGTTGGTGCCATCGAAAAGGACGATCGCGCCCGGAGGCGGTTTGAGGCCCAGGGTCGGACTCTGCCGCACGACCTTCTTCAACATCACCGCATTGCCCGCTGCGGGAGTGAAGACCAGGGATCCACCGCTGATGACGATCTTGCCCGCGGCCCCAGCACACTGAGTTTCGGTGCCCGCGGTCTGGCCCGTCAGTTCATGCCGCGTTTTACCGTCCCAGCCCGCGCCTGGTAGGCCACCGGGCAACACCATGGCGGTAAAGGTGCCATTGCCGGTGGCGATGACCTGCGCCGCGAGCGTGGGCTTCACGTCGTCGCCAGTGCGATACTCCCCTTGCACCAGATAGTCGGGGCCGGCCTTGGCGGGCTCGACGGCGGTGAAGGCTGGTTCGGCGCCCGCCAAGGTCGGCATCGGCCCGAGGGCGCCGCCAAGGGCGCCGAACAGCGCGACGCAGAGGACGAGTGAGCGGGCAGGAGAGCGGGTGCGGATGGTGATCACGTGCATGCCTCGGTAGTACGGAAAGACCCGGATAACGCTGAAGACAGCGGGTGGGCGCCGAGGCCCATGGTGACCGCGGATGGAAACCGGGGAATCCCCAGTTCACCACCGCGGTTGGCGAAACCCAGGGGATCACGCGGGCTTTTGCTCGATTCGATCGGGTCCTGGTCACTTGTGTGGGGGGTGTGGCAAGGCTGGAAGAACCGACCCTGGTCAAAGTGGTCGACACCACTAATTCGTGCGCCACCTTCCCGCTCCTGCACCGCCTCCCACCACGAGCAACGCATGTCCCAAACGCCCATGACTCCATTGACGAATATCTCACCAGCCGCGGCGCGTGGGCGTTGGTTGGCGCTGCTCGCGGCTTTCCTCGGCTGGTTGTTCGACGGTGTGGAGATCGGTCTCTATCCGTTGATCTCCAAACCGGCGATCCAGGAGCTGGTCGGTGGTAAAGCCGTCCTCGATGCCAATCCGCATCTCTTCGAAACCAACCATGTGTGGGTGGTCGCCGCCTTCCTGATCGGTGCAGCGTGTGGTGGTGCCTTGTTCGGCTGGCTTGGCGATCGTTTCGGGCGGGTGCGGGCCATGACCTGGAGCGTGCTGTCGTACTCGATCTTTTCCGGTCTGTGCGGCTTGTCGCAGAACGTCGAACAGCTGGTTGGCCTGCGTTTCCTCTCTGCGCTGGGCATGGGTGGAGAATGGTCACTGGGAGTCGCCCTGGTGATGGAGGTGTGGCCATCCGACAAACGCTGGCTGCTGGCGGGCATCATTGGCGCCGCCGCCAATGTCGGTATTGCTCTCATCGCCATCGCTGGTTTGTACATCAACCAACTCGGCGCAGGCCTCTCCGCGCTCGGGCTGTCCGATGAGCTGGTGGCGAAGGCGACCAACAATGGCGGCTGGCGCCTGCTGATGATGCTGGGTGCCTTGCCCGCCTTGCTGACCTTCTTCATCCGCCTGTTCGTCCCCGAGTCGGAAAAATGGCAGCATGCCTCCAAGAACTCGGCTCCCGTCCGCCTGGGCGAGATCTTCGGCACCGCCCATCGGCGTTTTGTGATCCTCGGAACGATACTGGCGGCAGTGGCTCTGCTCGGCACCTGGGGCTCGGTCCAGAATCTGCCGGCCATCGCCGACGACCTCAGCAACAAGGCGGCCGGGGCGCGCCAGCACACGCAGATCTGGTCGGCCCTGGGTTCCGTCACCGGCTGCCTGGCTGCCAGCGTCCTGGCGCTCTTCCTGACCCGGCGCATGAGCTACTTCATGATGGCGGTCGGTTCGCTGGTCTCCTGCGCCTTCCTGTTCTGGTTCACGCCGGCTTACGGCTCCTCGTTCCTCGCCCTGACCTTTGTCGTGGGCGCCATCACGGCGAGCTTCTACGGTTGGCTGCCCCTCTACCTGCCGGAGCTGTTCCCCACGCGTCTGCGCGCCACAGCCCAGGGCTTCGCCTTCAATGCCGGCCGGGTCATCTCCGCCTCGGTGATCATCATGTTCGGCACCAAGCCGGATTGGTTCGGCGGCCTGGCGACGACCTGCGCCCTCATCAGCCTGGTCTATGTGGTCGGCATGGTGGTCATCTGGTTCTGTCCTGAGACCAAGGGCAAGCCGCTTCCGGAGTGAGGTGTCCGGTTCGGCAAACGGTTGAGCTCGGTGGTGTTGGCTGGCAAAAGTGATCACTGGTCTAACATTCACAGACCATGCCACGGTTGGATGATCACCCCACCGCCCCCGGCGGCCATGCCCTGCTGGCGATGATCCCGGCCTACAACGAGGCTGGACGCATCGCTCCGGTCATCCGTGCCTTGCTCGCCCAGGGTCTGCCGGTGCTGGTGATCGATGACGGCAGCCATGACCACACCGCGCAGGTCGCCAGCCGTGCGGGAGCGGAGGTGCTGCAGCGCGCCAATGGCGGCAAAGGCACCGCGATCATCGCCGGTTGCCGGCGTGCAGTCGAGCTGGGCTATCACCGGGTGCTGCTGCTCGACGGGGATGGGCAACATGATCCGGCGGAAGCGCCGCGCTTGATCGCCGCCGCTCGGCGCGGTGCCGACCTGGTGATCGGGATGCGGATGCTCGACCTCGGGCGCCAACCGCGGCATCGCCGCTGCTTCAACCGTCTGAGCAGCCTGCTGGTCACGGCGGCGGCCGGCCAGCGCATCCGGGATAGCCAGAGCGGGTACCGGGTCTGCGATCCACGCCTGCTGCTCTCCCTGCCCTTGGCCGGCCACAAATACGATCTCGAGACGGAGATGTGCATCCTCGCCGCGCGCGCCGGCCGGCGCGTGGTCGAAGTCCCGATCCGGGTGATCTACAACGACAAAATCTCGGGCGTCCATCCGTTGTTCGATACCCTGCGCTTTTTCCGCGCCGTGTTCATGAGCCTGACGCGTTGCCGCTGCAGCCGGCGCCTGGCTCCGAGTCCGCCCTTCGTGTTGTCACCCGCACCACGAGATCCGCCAGCGCTGTCGGCACGGCGCGCCCCGGCCTACCAATTGAACGCCGCCACGGGTTAGCTCGCAGCGGACGAGGGCGGACGGGCCTCCTCCGCATTCCAATCGCCTTCCCTCCGCTAGCGTGCGCCCATGCCCGTGACGCCGCCCGTCATCCGTCAATTGACCGATGCCATCGCCAACCAGATCGCCGCCGGTGAGGTGGTCGAGCGGCCAGCCGCGGTGGTGAAGGAGCTGTCGGAGAATGCGCTCGACGCTGGCGCCACGCGCATCGTCATCCGCTTGGAGGATGGCGGCCGGCGGCTGGTCGAAGTCGAGGACGATGGCCACGGCATGCGCCCTGGTGATCTCGCCCTGGCGGTCGCGCGCCACGCGACCAGCAAACTGGTGGACGCCGACGACCTCTTCCGGATCGCCACCCTCGGTTTCCGGGGGGAAGCGCTGCCCTCGATCGCCGGGGTCAGCGAGTTCACCATCGCCAGCCGCACCCATGACGCGGCTCAAGGCCAGGAACTGCGCCTGGAAGGCGGCGTGCATGCGGGCTTCGTTCCGTGCGCGATGTCGGCAGGCACCCGTGTGACGGTGCGCAATCTGTTCTGGAACGTCCCCGCCCGGCTGAAGTTCCTCAAGAGCGAAGCCGCCGAATGTGGTCACGTCACCGACCAGGTGATGCGGTTGGCCCTCAGCCATCCGCGCGTCGCCTTCCGCCTCGAGGTCCAGGGTCGCGCCGCCATCGATCAGCCCGCGGATGAAACCCTCGACGCCCGCGTCCGGGCCCTGTTCGGTTCGAGTGTGGCGGATCGCCTACTGCCGATCCATGCCAACGCCGACACCATGCAACTGAGCGGCTTCATCGCCCACCCGCAGGAAGCACGGCCGACGGCCAAACGCCAGTTCGTCTTCCTGAATGGCCGCTACGTCAAGGATCGGCTGCTGCTGGCGGCGGTGCGGGATGGCTTCAAGGGTTTCCTGGAGCCACGCCTGCATGGATCGGTCTTCCTGCACCTGGACGTCGATCCTTCGCAGGTCGATGTGAACGTCCATCCAACCAAGTCCGAGGTGCGATTCCGCCGTGAGGGCGAAGTGTTCACGCTGGTCCGCGGCGCGCTGCAGCAATCCCTGGCGACCAATGCCGGGGGGTTTTCACTGTTGCCTGAGACCAGCAGATCGACGACCGGTGGACCAGTCACCGGTGTGGTGCAGCGCACCATCGTGCGACCAGCGCCGATGCCGACCGTGGTGGTGCAGGAGCGGTTCATACCGGTAGAGGCGTCCGGAGCCCGGGGTACGGCGTCTGGGGTCACTGCTCCAGCGATGGTACCGACGGCTCGTGTCGCGGAAAACTCTGACGTTTATCGCGTCGGTCTGCCCGCTGCCTCGCGTCCTGCCGCCGAACGTCTTGGCGCTACGACCTCCGACCCCCGACCCCGGACGCAGGACGCGTCCTCCATCCGCCGCGTCCAGCAGCTCAACCGCATGTACCTGCTGATCGAGACCGTTGATGGCATCCGCCTGGTCGATCAGCACGCGCTGCATGAAAAGGCCCTGTTGATGACCCTGGATCCCTCGCTCAGCGATCTGCTCGCGCACGGCCGGCAAGAGCTGCTGGTGCCGGTCGCGGTCTCGTTGCTGGCTCATGAGCTCGCACTGGTCGTACCGCTGCTGCCTGAGCTGGCGCGCGTCGGCATCATCGCCGAGGTACTGGCGCCGACCCAGCTCGCCCTCCGGGCCTACCCCGTGCTCCTCAAGCGCACCAACTGGGCACGCTTCTTCCCGGCGCTCGCCAGCGATCCGACTCCGGCGCAGGCGACCGTGACTTTGTCGGAACGCATCGCCCACAGCGCCGCCTGCCACGCCGCGGTGAAGGCCGGGCAGGAGCTGGGCCACGAGGAACAATGGGAGCTCGCTCGTCTGCTCGAACGGTTCGATGGTCTGGAGCATTGTCCGCATGGACGCCCCACCACCTTGGATCTCAGCTGGCCGGAATTGGCGCGTCGATTCCAGCGTTGATGGGGCGGCCGTGATGGCATCCGCGCATGGGTAGCTCCGCGCTGGTGCGGGATCCCTCTGGCGATCAGAAACCGTTGCCGGTGGTGCTCAGGCGGATGCGTAAGAGGTAGTTGTCGGCCGTGATGTAGAGCGTCTTGCCGTCATCACCGAAAGCGCAGTTGCTGGTCGCCTGGCCGGTGAGGAAGGTGCCGAGGTGTTTGCCGTCGGAGTTGAACACCAGCACGCCACCGGGTCCGGTGGCGAAGAGGTTGCCGCTGCGGTCGACCTTCAGACCGTCCGGCATGCCCTTGAACGTTCCGACCCGGGTCGCGGCGTCGAAGAAGACGCGGCCCGCACCCACGGTGCCATCCTCCTGCATCGGAAAGGCCATCCAGATCGGTCGCTTGGGATCGGAGTTCGCGACGTACATGGTTTTATAGTCGGGAGAGAAGGCGAGCCCGTTGGGCCGGCTGAGCTCCTTGCTCAGCAAAGTCACGCTGCCATCTGGCTTCACCCGATAGACCCCCTGGAAGGCGAGCTGCTTATCCGGGTCCTCCATCTTACGCGTCAGGCCGTACGGCGGATCGGTGAGGTAGAGGTCGCCATTCGGGAGGAAGGCACCGTCGTTGGGGCTGTTGAAGCGCTTGCCGTCGTAGGCCCCCGCCACCGTGACGAAGCGTGCTGCGGGCACCCGCAACGGGGCGTCCATGCGCGCCACCTGGCGCAGGCCGTGTTGGCAGAGCACCAGACGGCCCTGCGGATCGAGCAACAGACCATTGGAGCCGGGTTCATCCGGGGGCGTGCTGTTCGGACGCGGGATCGGTCCCAGCCAGCCGCTCTGCCCGAGGTAGGTGCTCACCCCTTTGCCCGGCGTCCACTTCAGCACCTGGTTGGGCGGGATGTCGCTGAACAGCAGGTATGGGCCACCAAGTCTTTCCGGAATCCACAACGGACCCTCGATCCAATCGAAGCCCTCGGCAATGACCTCCATCTGCGCTCCAGGTGGCACCAGGGCGTCGATGGCCGGATCCAGACGTTCGATGGTGCCCATGGTCTTGAGCGGTGCGCCGGTGGCGGCAGCGGCCCGCGGCCCGCGGCCGCAGCCGCTGAGCAGGTGCGCGCCAAGGACGGTGATCAGGGCAAAGGAGGTGATCGTGAAAGGATGCATGGGGTGACTCCTGCGGGACGGGATCTGTCGCACGGTGTGGCGCCGGCCGCGCGACGGCAACCCCGTGTCGTCCCGGTCCGCCGCTAGCCACGCAGACACCCGGTTGCGGGAATGTGCTGCACGGCACCATGCCCGCATGGACATCGCCCCCGCTCAGGACCTCTGCCGTTTCATCGATGCCGCGCCAAGCCCGGCGCATGCGGCGCAGGAGCTGGTCCAGCGCCTCACCGCGGCGGGGTTCACCATCCTTGATCCAGGCATCGGCGACTGGGGTTTGAGCCCGGGTCGTTACCTGGTGCGTCACGGTGCCAGCGTGGTGGCCTTCGTGCTCCGGGGACGCTCCTTGCGCCGGTTCCATCTCATCGGTGCTCACACCGACAGCCCGCACCTGCGGCTCAAGCCGCGTGCCGCTTATGCCTGCGAAGGCTGTCTGCAGCTGGGCGTGGAGGTCTATGGCGGCGTGCTGCTCAACTCCTGGCTCGACCGCGACCTCGGACTGGCTGGTACCCTGCATGATCGGTCTGGGCGTGAGCACCTGGTGCGTCTGCATCGGCCGCTCGCACGCGTGCCGCAGTTGGCGATCCATCTCGATCGGCGGGTCACGGAGGATGGACTGAAGCTCAATGCGCAGACCCAGTTGGCGCCGATCTGGGGTCTGAGCGGCACGGGTGACCCAGCCCAGCGTCTGTCGGCGTTGTTGGGGGAGGCTGCCGGGGTACCGGCCAACGACATCGTCAGCCATGATCTCTCCCTCTACGACCTATCGGCGAGCACGCTGGGCGGTGCGGATGAAGAACTGATCTTCGCGCCGCGCCTCGACAATCTCGCCTCCTGTCACGCCGGCCTGGCTGCTCTGCTGGCAGCGGCCGAGGGTGATCCCGACACCGTGCCGGTACTCGCGTGTTTCGATCATGAGGAAGTCGGCAGCCAGAGCGCCAGCGGCGCGGAAGGTCCTCTATTGGCGAATGTGCTCGAACGCATCGCGCTCGAGCTGGGCCTGTCACGCGGAGGCCATCTCGCCGTGCTGAGCAACAGCCTGATGATCTCCGCCGACATGGCGCACGCCGTGCATCCCAATTATGCCGATCGTCATGAACCGCGGCACAAGCCCCAGCTCGGCCAAGGGCCGGTCCTGAAGTGCAATCACAACATGCGTTACGCGACCACCGCAGCGACGAGCGCGAGCATGCGCCGTCTGGCGACCAGCGCTGATGTGCCGCTCCAGGATTTCGTCGCCCGCACCGACCTGGGATGCGGCAGCACCATCGGTCCCATCACCGCCGCGCGTCTGGGCATCGCGGTCGCCGACGTCGGCAACCCCATGCTGTCGATGCACAGCGCACGCGAATGCGCGGCGACGGCAGATCACGCCCCCTTCATCGCACTGATGACCGCGCACCTGCGCGGCTGATCCGCGCTCAGCGATCCGAAGCCATCACGGTACTCAGGACGCGCTTGGCGCGGGTGGTCTTCTGCGCGGCCGGCGGCTGACCGGGCGAGGTCAGCAGGCCCACGTTGTAGGTGTAATCGTAATTCGGCTCCCTTGAGAAGACCGTGTTCCCGTCATTGATCGGCGAACGTGTGTAGCGGGCGCGGCCCGGTACCACCACGCACCCGACAAAGGTGAAGGTCTTGCCGGTCCAATCCTCGAGGAAGCGCAGGATATTCTGCGCCCCACCGCTCCCACCACTGGCGGCGTTCTCGGCATCGGTCGGGACATTGTGGGTGACGATGGCAGCGCGGTACGTGGTCCTGGTCGCCGCCGCGGGCAGGGTTCCGCTGGCGGAGTTGCTATCGCGCCAGCTATTCGACAGGGCGATCACGGTATCCGCGTAGACGCCACACGGAGGAATGTCATCGCCTTGGGCCGTATTGAAGTCGCCCCACAGGTAACAGGTGTTGGGCGTGATGATGGTCAAGCTTCGCCGGGCGCTGTTGTAGGCGCGATCGATGCGCACGGCATGGGTGGTCGGATAAACGGTCCAGGAATCAGGCGTCCCGCGCGTGATGGTGGCATCGGGACCGCTGTCGACCATGCCGACGACCGGAGCCACGGGGATCGGACCCAGCAGGGGGTTGTTGTTCGGCGTCATTCCTGCGGGCATGGGAAAGGGACTGACCCCGTTCGGGGCCAAGGGGTGGGCATAAGGGCCGGTGGCGTCCATGAAGTATCTGGGGTTCCGTTCGAGATAGATCAGCCCATTGAAGTAATTTTCATAGTTACCCCCGTTGGGAAATCTGATGAGATCGTTGGTCGGTTGACGGAGGAAGTACAGGAACCGGTCGAGGTTCAGGGTCAGGGCATTGGCGTAGACCGGACCGGCCGAGAGGCCGTGGCTGATGAACCACGCCTGATCCCGACGGTTGGTGAAGACATCTTCGTGCGCCATCAACTGACGAACGGTCGTCGGTGCCACGGCCAAGGGGGGAGTGAGCGAATAATCGAAGAAGGTCTCGGTGATGTCCACGCTTTCGTACGTGGTGCCAATGGGGTCCTTCCTACGACCGAGGTACACCACGTAATTGGCCTTCATCCATTCGTTGAGGGCCGCGAGATCGGACGCCGGATGGGCGCCTTCGGTGGCGAGACGCGGATTCGCTGTGGCAGGCGTCGTCTGACGACCGCGCTCACGAATGACCAACCCGCTGCCCCAGGTGCTGTGGCCGCCAATCGAGTGGTTGTAGAGGCCGCGACGTGACACGCGTGGACCATCCGGCGTCGGCGGCGCGACGGGGGGATCGCTCCAGGGCTGGAAAGGCATGGGCGCCTTGAGCAGGCCCGTGCCGGCGTCGACCGGGTTGTACGGGTTCAGCCGGTCGGTGAGGACGTTCGCACTGAAGGAGATGCCGTACCGCGTCTGGGCGACCTGCTGGGGGAACGGCCAGATATCGGTGAAGGTGTCGCTGCGGTCCGAATTAGGGAAAGCGAATATCGGCAAGTCGGTGGCATAGATCCCTGGCACCACGGTGGGGCTGTTTGCCGCAGTGACGGGAATGGTGGAATCATAGAGATCGTCGCGCGGACGGATCGTGTAGGCGCCATTGGGATATTGGTAGACCCGTTGACCGGGTCCGGCGAGGTTATGCGCGGTCAGGAATCCGGTATTCCAGGCTTGGTAGGTGGCGAGGTCTTCGGAGACCGGCCGGTCGGGGCTGTTGTCTTGTACCGCTTCATGATGTTTGATGACCTGACCACTCTGGTCCCGATCATGATCGAGGCCGTTCCGCGAATCCGCCGTAGCGGTCAGGGCGATGTCGTTCAGCAGGATGGTTCCTGACGGATTGTACTCCTGCGTCGAGGTGCTCACATTCCTGGCATCGAAGACGCCGGCTTCATAGATGGCTGACTTCTTCAGGCGGAAGATGCCATTTGCCGCCTCGACCGGGATCGGCTCGGTGGCGCTGCCGATGGTCACCGAGGAACCGACGAAGACGCGTTCATTGCTGCGCAGTCCACCCTGATGGATGGTGACCGGGGTCGCCGGATTGAACTCGAGATCTCCGGTCGGCCCATCGGCCACATAATTGAACAGATAGCGGAAGGCATTCACGTCCTCGAATTGGATGACGCGCTGGGCCTGCGCCATGGCGGTATGCCGACCGCGCGAATCCCACGTCGGCGTGACTCCGCTCGCCGGAATCTCCCACGGTATCGAGCGGAGATCCTGGGGGTCCTTGAGCGCGTACGCTTCGACGACGATGCGGAAATAAAGGTGTTGGGCTTCGTCATCGATGAGATTCACGCCGGCGATGGTGCGCCGTTCGTGCTGAAGATCCGGGTCGCGCTCAGAGTTGACGAAGAACGGCTGACCCGCGGCCGCGGTGTTGGTCCGCGCCATCAGCTTCACCGGTTCGAGACGCCAACGCATGGCACATCCTTCCAGGTAGATCGCCGTCGTGGCCGGCCCACCGCCCCCTGCTGCTGCGCCGCCGGCATCGAAACCCCTGAGATTGAACCAGTTGTCCGCGTCGAGCGTGAGGTTCTTCTTGAGCTCGGCGGTGTTCACTGACGCCAGGTCGTATAGCTTGCGCTCGATCAGCCCGATGAAGGACTCCGCCGCCACTTGTGCGCGTTGTCGTTGCGCTTCGACATGGCTGGTGGTCTGGTTGGCCGTCAGGTGGTCTCCGGCGAGCGCGACCAACCCGATGACGACCACGGTCATGAGCAAGGTGATGAGCAGAGTGCTGCCATCACGGGAGTGCCGCCGTGGGGCCCGTGAGACGGTCAGAAGGTTTCGCTTGGACATGGTGGGGCCCTCGTTGGCGCTGATCAGTTGATGGAGCGCATGGCGATGATGGTCTCGAAATGGGATACCTGGGGAGTGACTGGCGTACCTGGTACGACCGCTGCTCCCGGCGGATTGCGCCGTAATTCCAGCGCGAGGATGACGCGCTGGCCTTCCACCCGGGCAGAGAACGAATAGACGTTTCGCCCCAGGTCGCCGAGGTGGGTATCGCGGACGAGTGGGCCGGTGGCACTGCCCTCACGGTAATAGCGCCGTAACGTGCCACGACCGCTGGAGGTAGGCTCGACGCGGTAGACATAGATCCGCAAATTCAAAAGGTCCCTGTTCTCATCAAAGGTCAGTGCGTCGCCGCTGCGCAGTGCGGTGGTCTCCCAGACCGGATTCACCAGGGTTCCCGGTCCATTGGTGACATAGTCCTCATCCACCACTAGTCCCGTGACCGCGGGCAGCAGGAGCGGATCCTTCCAGTCCTGCATGCGCGCCGCGGGCCGGGTAAAATCCACTCGCGAAATACCGGTCGCGGTGCTGCCGGGCGAGACGTTACGAATGCGTAGGAACTCGATGCGGTTGCCAAAGGTGTCCGGCGGTGCCACAGGCAGGGCCGTACCGTGATTGAACCAGGTGGTGTTGCTCAGGTCGCTGGACACCTGGTTGAGGATCTGGCGGCCCTCCATCTCGAGATCGAGGAGATTCTCGTGCTGGTCGGTGAAGCTGCGGACCGAGAGCGACGCCTCGATCACCGCCACCAGCAGCGTCGCTAAAATGGCGATGCTGATGACGACTTCGATGAGGGTGAGGGCGAGCCGGGACCGCATGATCATTCGCTCCGCGCAAACAGTTGGCTATGGATGCGCGGCGGGGCCGTGCTTTCGAGGCCTAGGCTCTGCCACTGGACGACGACCCGGATGGCCATGGTCCGGTCGGCCCCACCCTGCCGATTGGCAACGGTGAAAGCCAAGGGCTGCTGAGCATTGATCGCATTTTCGAGAGCGCTGCGTCGGTAGTACTCGACGAACACCTTGACGTCATTCAGAGCCGGCAACTGCCCAAAGCCGTCTCTCAGGCGTGTTCCCGTCAGCGGATCAGCGCCCACATCCGTGACATAGGCGGCTCGCCACAATTCACCCACTCGCCCAGAATTCAGGCTCCAGATCGACTCGGACATGATGCGCTCGACCACCCGCCGGCTCAGTTCCCGCGCGTGCCCTTCCTCCAATGCCATGGTTCTCGTGCGATGCAGGGTGTACATGCCGGCCATCACCGAAGCCATGACCGTGGCGAGGATCGCGAGTGAAATCATCACTTCCAGGAGGCTGAATCCCTGCCGGACGACCGCTGCGGTGCCGGGTTTGAGGGCAACCTCGACTTGTGGCAGGCGATCCGAGTGATGCTCGACCCGCACGGTGATCTGACGGCGGTTGGGGATCTCGGACGCGAGCGGCGTCACTTCCGTTGGACAGACCGTGCGATCGGTGCTCGGACGCAGGTCGGTCTCGACTACCGGAGAGATTTCCAGGGTCGGGGTCGCGCGTGGCGTCTGATCGGATCTGTGCTGGGTGCGCGTTTCGCTACGGGCGAAGAGCCGACGGGTTTCGACGTTGCCAACCACTTCTTCGCGCTGGGTCGCGCTATTGCGAATGGTGATGGTGGCGTTCTTACGCTGGCGCACGGTCACACTGGTCCCCTCATTGGGTTCGAGCGTTCCTTCGGCCTCGCTGGTTTCCACCAGCGGGCGCGCAACCGCCGGGCGCTTCAAGAGGATCAGTCCCAGCCAACCAGCAACGAGCGACATCAGGAAGCCATAGGCGATCAACAGCCAGCGCTGGTTGGTCACCTGCTCGACCCGCAGGGCGAGGTAATCGCGTTCGCTGGTGGTCGTAGCCAGGGCTTCACGCAGATCGAATGCCAGGTGGGCCATCGGCACCACCGTCCGAGGGGCTTCAACGGTGGTGGACTTGGCTTCGGCGGCGGGCGCGGACGACCATACGACCACACCACACACGAGGATGCCCCAAAGAAGACGCACCAGGATGAAGGGGGTTTTTCTCATGGCAGATCGTTCGCCGGGGGAGCCTAGCCATCACAAGCTTGGCTGCCAGCGTGGATGGATGAGCGGTAAGCGATCGATTGCTTAACCACACAGTACTTTCCATCGACCTCAAAAGGCAGGCTTCAGAAAATGATCGATGGCGCCAAAACGTACGACCCCGACCTTCGCTCAAGCAAATTCGTTGTAGATCGCCCGGATCGCCTGCGCGAGTTCGCCTTCCTCGACGCCGACGATGATGTTCTGTTCGCTCGACCCCTGGTCGATCATGCGCACGTTGACGCGCGCCTTGGCCAAGGCGGTGAAAAGACGCGCGGCTGTGCCAACGGCGTGATTCATGCCCTGGCCCACGGTGGCGATCAGCGCCATGCCGGGCGTCACCTTGATCTCGTCAGGCTTGAGGGTCGCTTGGAGGTCTTCGACGATCTGATCGATCTTGCTGGTCTGAGCGGCATCGACCAATTGTTTGTCGGAGACCACCACCGACATGGTGTCGATCCCGGTCGGTGTGTGTTCATAACTGATGCCCAGCCGTTCGAAGGCATCGAGGACTCGGCGTCCGAACCCGACCTCGGCGTTCATCATCGCCTTTTCCAGGTTGATGACGGTGAAGCCCTTGGTTCCGGCGATGCCGACTACCACCTGATGACCCGGATCCCGCTCGGCGACGATGCGCGTGCCGGCATCCTCCGGCCGATTGGTATTGCGGATGTTGATCACGATGCCTTTTTCACGCACCGGGAAGACCGCCTCTTCATGCAGGACGCTGGCGCCCATGTAGGACAGCTCACGCAGCTCACGATAGGTGATCTCGGCGATCGGTTTGGCTTCGGCTACCACCCGCGGATCGGTCATCAGCACGCCACTGACATCGGTCCAGTTCTCGTACACGGCCGCGTCCATGGCATTGGCTACGATCGCACCCGTCACATCTGAGCCGCCACGACTGAAGGTCTTGATCTCGCCATTGATTCCTGTGCCGTAAAAACCGGGGATGACGTAGCGGCCCGGGCCCGAGCAACGCGCCTTGATGGCCGGGTAGGTCCTGGGGTCGAGGCGGCCGGCGCGGTCGAAGAAGACCACCTCCGCGGCATCGACGTACTCGGCACCCAGCATGGCCGCGATGACCCGCCCGTGAATCGCCTCACCTCGACTGGCGGCGTAGTCGGCATTGGCCCCCTGCTCGATGCGCAGCCGCACGTCGGCAAGCACATGGGTCAAGTCGAGCGTGAGACCCAATTCGGCGACGATCGTAAGAAAGCGTTTGGCGATTCCCTCCCACACCGTTCCGAGCGGTTGACCCTGCGCCGCGAGCTGCTGGCAGAGGTAGAGCAGATCGGTGACCTTGGTGTCCTTGGCATCGGCCTTGCCAGG
Source organism: Planctomycetota bacterium (assembly GCA_031425255.1). Lineage (GTDB taxonomy): Bacteria > Planctomycetota > UBA11346 > UBA11346 > UBA11346 > BOG-1363. The sequence goes on along the minus strand of JANPIY010000773.1, from coordinate 1,497 downwards.
TGCCGACGGCACGATCACCCGCCGCGTGGGATCGGCGTCGATGATCGCCTGCACCTTGCGTAGCTGCGCTGCGGTGGCCACGGAGGTGCCGCCAAATTTGGCGATCTTGAGGGACGAGGCGCTAGGACTCATGCGGAAGCTCCAGAAGCGGGCATCCGAAATGACGCCCACCGGGGAAGGGCGCACACGCTAACCATCACGGGCAAAAGGAAATGGGCGGGGAGATCCCCGCCCATGCCTCCGTTCTGTCCGTAGCCGGCAGTTTAATTGTCGAAGACGTCGACTTGGCTCACCACGCGGGTGGTCTCGATGGCATTGAGGGCCTCCGGCGGCTGACCGGCGGCCATTTTCAGGTCGCTGTTATAGGCCAGGTTGCGGAAGGGTGGGCCATAGAAGCTGTTGGAATTGAGGTTGGTCGCATTCGCCCCGAGCATCGCCTTGCTGTAACGCTGTTCGTTGTTGACCACCATGCTGCCCAAGAAGGTATAGACCACTTGGCCCTTATAGTTGTCCGGTTTTGCGATGCCGAGCGGATTCGGCCATACGTTCTTGTCGCCTCCCCAGTTCTTCAGGAAGCGGCAGACATTGGCCACCGCGCCGCTGCCTTCCGACACCGCGTTCCAGTCCCGGCACGGGATGTTGTTGATGATGAAGGAGGTGGCGTACGAGGTGTGCACCGCGTTCGGAATGCCCGAGTTGTAGGTCATGACGTTGGCATCGCTCCAATTGGCTGAGAGCAGGGTCATGCCGTCTGCGAAGACCCCGACCGGAGTGCGCTGCTCCTTGTCGCCGTCACTATAGGGAGTGGTGTTGAGGTCGCCCCACAGGTACATCGGATTGGGAGTGATGAAGGTCAGCTTGCTGGTCCCTAGGGGCGACTTGTCCGGGGAACCATTATTGTCGTGATCGTGCTGCCAATTCACCGCCGCATGCTGCGCCCGCGCGTCACCATCCGCGACCAGGCCACCGCGCACACGTACGCCTGAGTGGAAGATCTCGACGGGACCATCCTGCTCACGATTGCCCGCTGACAGCGGATGCCCATATGGAACAGCTCCCAGGGCCATCTGTGTTGGTGGATCGAAGTCGTCGCGCACGGCCATGTTGAAAACCATGCGCGGGCGTTCGATAGGGTGGTAGGTGGCACTCCGCCGGGTGCGATGGACATAGACCACACCGTTGAAGTGATCTTTGGCATTGCCGGTAAACGCGGAAAAACCGATGGGGTCGATGTCGCTCATCCGGGTGTAGGCGAGGAAGTCTTGGACCCGGCGCAGATTGAGCGTCACCAGGTTGACGTAATATTTTTTCTTGTCCCAGCCGAAGAATTTGGACATGAAGTCCGCCTCACGGCGGTTGACTATGAATTCCTCCGTGACGATTGCCTGGGCGCGAGTTTCGCAAGGAAGCAGGGGCGAGCGCGGCGCGGTATTGACCAGGTCATCGAAGAAGTAAACGGTGATGTCTCGCCCCATGAAGCGCACTTGATACTGCGAT
>JANPIY010000772.1:0-2879 GCA_031425255.1 Planctomycetota bacterium | reverse complement strand
ACCCGGGCCGGCGAGCCAGGCATCGGCGTGCGCGTCCCCGCCGACGTGCGCAGCTTCCTCTCGGCCTGCAGCGATCCCGCGCGCATGCTCGCCTGGTGGCAGGAGGATCCCACCAGCCTCGATCTGCTGTTGTCGCTCGGGGGCGTCAGCCGCTATGGCTTCCAGGTGGCCTGCCGCCATCCCGAGGACCTGACGATGATCGTCCGCGAAGGCCAGCATCGCCAGGTGTGGGGCAATCGCCTGCTCTCCACCGCCCTGCTGGCCGAGATGAAGGCCGCTGCCGACGCCGACCAGTCCAGGCGGGTGCTGGCGCGCTTCAAACATCGCCACTTCCTCCGTCTGATCGTGGGCGACCTCAGCGGCGCGCTGGGTTTCGATGCCCTGGTCATGGAGCTGTCGGACATCGTCGACGTGCTGGCGCAGGCCGCCTTCGCCATCGCCGAGGTGGCCGCCCAGCGCAAGTTTCCCGCCATCGCGGCGCTGCCGTCGGCGCAACGCGCCTTCGCCGTGCTGGCGATGGGCAAACACGGCGCGCGCGAGCTCAACTACAGCAGCGACATCGATCTGATCTTCCTCTATCGCGGTGGTGACGGCCGCGGTGGTGACGACGCCCCCGCCGAGCTGCACGACTACCATCAACGCCTCGGCCAGGAGCTCATCCGCATCCTCGAGAATCCCGCCGACGATGGCCAGATGTTCCGCGTCGACATGCGCCTGCGCCCGGAAGGCGATCGTGGCGAGCTGGTGCTGAGCGTGCGCGAGACCATCGACTACTACTACAGCGTCGGACGCCCCTGGGAGCGCCAGGCGATGATCAAGGTGCGGGCGATCGCCGGCGACCTCGCCCTCGGTCAGCACCTAGTCGATGAACTGCGCCCCTGGGTCTATCCCCTCGAGCCGGAATGGGAGACCCTCGACGAATCGCGCTCGATGCGCCGGCGCATCGAGGAACGGGCGCAGGAGGCCAACGTCAAGACCGGCGCCGGCGGCATCCGCGACATCGAGTTCCTGGTGCAGTATTTCCAGCTGGTCTACGGCGGACGCGATCCCGATCTGCGCAATCGCGCGACCTTGCCGACCCTGCGCCTGTTGACCGATCGCGGCATCATCCCCAAGGCCGACGCGCGCCGGCTGGAGGATCACTACTGCTGGCTGCGGACGATCGAACACCGCCTGCAGATGTGGGAGGATCGCCAGGAGCACGAACTGCCGGCGCCGCCCGACCGCCGCACCGCCCTCGCCTGGCGCTGCGGCTTCGCCGGGCCGGATGCGCTCGAACGCTTTGACCGCCGGCACGCGCAGGTGCGGGCCAAGGTCCGCGACATCGTCGCGCGGCACTTCCTGGCCACCACCCAGGAGGAGGATGCCATGATGGCGCTGGTGGTGCAGGGCGAGGCCGACGAACGCCTGGCCGGTACCTACTTGGCCAAGGCCGGGCTCAAGGATCACGCCAAGGCTTGCGTCCACCTGCGCGCCCTGGCCGCGGAGCCGTTCTTCGTGCTCAGCCGTGGCCGCACCGAACGCAGCCTGGTCAAGATCATGCCGCTGCTGCTGCACCTGATCAGCCAGAGCCCGTCACCCGACCAGACCCTGGCCAACTTCACCCGCATCGTCGCCGCGGTGGGTGGACGCGCGACCTTCTATGACCTGTTGAGCCAGCACGCCGAAGTGCTCACCATGTTCGTCGATCTCGCGGCGTGGTCGGAGTTCCTGGTCACCCTGCTCAACGATTTCCAGGGCCTGCCGGATGAGCTGATCGATACCTTGAACCAGCGTCCACGGCGCCCGGCGGTGCTCGCGAGCGAAGCGCGTTCACTGATCAGCGGACTCAGCAATCCCACCGAGCCGCTCGCCTTCCTGGTCGCGCGCGAGACCGCCGCGGTCGCCCTGCGCGATCTCGAAGGGTTGCCGCAACTCGAGGTCGGCGCCCAGCTCAGCGGCGTGGCGCAGGCGGTGGTCGGCGCGCTGCTGCCGAAACTCATCGCCGAGCGCGCCCATCAATGGGGCGTGCCGATCGAGAACCACCGGCCGCTGCGCTTCGCGGTGCTCGGTCTGGGCAAGCTCGGCAGCCGCGAGCTGACCTACGCCAGCGACATGGATGTGCTGTTCGTCGCCGATCCCGGTGGCCGCTGCCCGCGCGCCGATCACGACGGCGACGAGTTCTGGACCCGCGTCAGCCAGGAGCTGATGCGCACGATGTGCGAGGGCCGGCTGTACGAGATCGATCCCCGCCTGCGCCCGTGGGGCGATAGTGGCCCGCTGGTAGCGAATACCGAAGCGTTGACGATCTATTGGCGCCAACGCCGTGACCTGTGGGAACGCATGGCGATGCTGCGCATCGCCCAGCTCGCCGGGGAACCGCAATTGGGTGCCGAGGCCGTGACGCTCATCCGCACCGCCGCCTTCACCCAGAAGCTCGACGGCGGCGCCGCCAACGAAGTCCGCGACATGCGCCGCCGGCTGGAGGAGAGCGTCATCGGCCGCGACCACGTCAAACGCGGCTGGGGTGGCTACGTCGATCACGAGTTCACCGCGCAGTACCTCAGCCTCGGACTCGATCCCGCCGCCATGCCGGTCGGCTGCGCCACCGAGGCGATGTTCGTCCGCCTCGCCGAGCTTGGCCGCATGCCGCCCGAGGCGGTGCCCGAACTGACCGCCAGCCTGCGCACCCTGCGTCTGGCCGAGGCGCGCATGCGCCTGGCCGCCGGCAAGGCCATCAGCAGCCTCCCCACCGACCGCGAAGCGCGCACGCAGTTGGCGAAACGCTGCAACTATCCCGACCTCGCGGCCTTCGACCTCGCGCTCCACCTGGCCCGCGAGACCGGCAGGCGCTGGTTCGACCGGCTGGTGCGCTGAGCGGCGACCGGCTGGACAGCAGG
>JANPIY010000771.1:0-8766 GCA_031425255.1 Planctomycetota bacterium | reverse complement strand
AGAAATAGCCGACGGCATTCCCGGTGCGTCCTGCGAAGACTGCTCACTCCGCAGGGGGCGCTGTCAATGCGGTAGAGCTGAGATGTTTGGCCGCAGAGGCGCAGAGACGCAGAGACGAATAACACCTGTTTTGCCTTTCCTCTGCGTCTCTGCGTCTCTGCGGCCGCTTCTTCTTCATGAGCGGAACAGCATCGGAATGCAGAGATGAGATTCCTGTTTCCGCGCCTTGCGCATGGCGGACGGGCTGCAGGACCGGCGGATGGTGCTGTTGCGCCAGCGTTCGCGCGCCTAGCGTTCGTCCCTCCGCGTCGGCCTGGCCCGCCGTAGGTCGACCTCCGGATGCCCATGCACATCACTTTCGCCTTGCTCGCCACCGTCTTGTCAGCGGCGTTCTTCGTCGGCGGCAAGGTCGCCATCGCGCGCCATGGCATGGCGTGGCCGGCGCTCTGGCGCTGGAGCCTGATGACCACCGGCGCCTGCGGCCTGGTCGCCTGGGTGGCGCTGGGTGCGCCGGCGCTGCCGTGGGGCTGGTGCCTGCTCGCGGGCATCTCCGGCAGCCTGGCGCACGTGTGCGCCAACCAGGCCCTGGCCTGGGGCGATGCCAGCGTGCTGGTGCCGGTCAGCGGCGCCAAGCCGTTGGTGATGGTCCCGCTGGTGTGGCTGGTGTTCGGCACCGCCTTGCCGGCCAACATGCTCTGGGGCTGCGCGCTCGCGACCTGTGGCATCGCCTTGAGCGGACTCGGACCGGTACGACGGCATGTGCATGCGCCGCATCCGCACTGGGGATTCCTGATGATGCTGGCCTCGGTGGTGCTGATGACCATGTCCGACCTCTTCGGAGCCAAGGCCATGACGGTGGCGGGGCCGGAGCTGCGTTACGCCACCATCGCCGGGTGGTGCATGGGTCTGGGCGTCCTCCCGCTGCTGGCGTGGTGGACCACACGACGGCCGGAACCGTTGGCGAATCGCCTGCGCGCAGTGTGGCAGGGGTTGCTGTTCACCGCCTTCATCGCGGTATTGGCGCTGGCGATCGCATTCGGGGACGACCCCGGCCTGGCGGTCGCCGAGGTCAACATCGTGATCGCCTTCCGCGGTGTGGTGGCGGTGGTGATGGTGGTGGCGCTGGATCGTTGGTTGGCGACCGGATTGGAACCCTTGCCGTGGTGGATCCACGTCATCCGCCTGCTCGGCGCGTCGGTCCTGGCCCTTGCCGTGCTGGTAGCCCTGGTCTGACGAAGGTGCCGACTTGGTGGTGGTGTTGAGGCGGAGCCTGGTTATCCACACGTCCGTCGCGTGATCGGCGCTCATGCCGACATGACATATCAGGAACAGTTGAAACCTGGTTAACCATCAGGTTGGATTCCTCTCCACCATTCCCCCAGTCCATTTCGCGGGAGGCCCCGTGCGACCACTCCTACATCGATCGAGTCCCGGCAGTGTGGTGTCATCGCCAGCGGTGATGGATCGTCCGGTCGGTGGCGCGCCAGCCCTCAACGTCCCCCCCGGTCGCGAGGCCAAGCGCATCGCATGAAAGATCGGCGATGAGCAATTTCTTCGATACCTCGGGCTTCCCCCCCAGGTGGCAGTGTGGTGAGTGGTCGCCGGGAGTGGGCTGGCTCACCATCATCAGCGACCTGGCGATCTTCGGCGCCTACACCGCTCTGCCCCTGACCATCGCCTGGTACGTACGCCGGCGTCGTGAGGTGCCGTTCCCGCTGATCTTCTGGTTGTTCTCGGCCTTCATCTTCGCGTGTGGCGCCACCCACCTGCTCGAAGTGGTGATCTTCTGGTATCCGCTCTATCCGCTGCAGGCGGTGCTGAAGCTGGGCACTGCCCTGGTGTCGATCGCCACCGTGCTCGCAGTCGCCCTCATCATGCCCCGGGCTTTGGCCATCCCGGGCATACAAGCCATGAACACGCACTTGCAGCAGGAGATCGCCGCGCGCACGGCCTCGCAGGGCGAACTGCAGCGGCGCAGCGAAGAACTGCAGCGCAGCGAGGATCGTCTGTTGGCGGCGCAGCAGGCGGCGCGTATCGGAGACTGGAGTTTCGATCCTACGACCCAGCAGATCTCCTGGAGCGAGCAGGTCTTCCGCCTCTTCAGTCGCGATCCGCGAGCGGGCCCGCCCAAGGACTTCGCAGAGAACATGTCGCTCTATACCTCGCGCGGCGCCGAGGCCCTGGAGGCGCTGATGGCGCGCATCCAGGGGGGCGAGAACCGCGTCGAGGGCGATCTGGAAGTGCGCTTGCCCGGCGACGCGATCGCCTGGCATCACGCCATCGTTCACGCCCAGCGCTCGCCGGAGGGCGCGGTGGTCCGCCTGTGGGGCACTGCGCAGGACATCACCGCCCAGCAGTCGGATGCAGCGGCCAAGGACCAGCAGCGTCAGGAACTGCTGCGCATCAATCAGCAGCTCGAGCAGTTCGCCTACATCGCTTCGCACGACCTGGTCGAACCGCTGCGCAAGATGCGGTTCTTCACCGACGTGGCGATGGCTGAGAGCGAGGGGCGCCTGACTCCCGAAGGAGTCGATGCCATGCAGCGGCTGTCGCAGGCCAGCGAGCGCATGTCGTCCCTGGTCCGCGACCTGCTCGCCTTCGCCCGCGCCGGCAAATCGCTGGTGACGGTCAAGCCGGTGGCATTGGCGAACGTCCTGCAGCAGTCCCTCGATCGCTGTGCCGCGATGGTGCGCGACACCGGAGCCCAGCTCACCATCTCGGACCTGCCGGAGGTTTCCGGCGACCACCTGCTGCTGGTGCAGGTATTCCAGCAATTGGTCACCAATGCCCTGACCTATCGTCACCCGGACCGGCCGCCGCAGATCGAGATCAGTGCGACGGTGGACGACGGGATGGTGCGGATCACGGTGCGTGATCGCGGCCTTGGTTTCGCTCCCGAACAGGCCGGTCGACTGTTCGATCCGTTCGTGCGTCTGCATCCGCAGGTGGTGAATCAAGGGACCGGTATCGGCCTGGCGATCTGCCGCCGCATCATCGGAGCCCATAACGGCCGCATCTTCGCGGTCGCACGCGTGGACGGCGGTGCCGAATTCACCGTCCTCCTCCCCCAGATGAAGGAGTCCCCTCATGTCAACTGACCGCAGTCAGAACACCACCGTGGTGATGATCGACGACGATGCCGAGGATGTGATGATGTTGCGCACGGCCGCCCGCCGCGCCGGTCATGATGTGCGCATCCTCCATCTGGCCGCGGGCCATGAATTCCTCGAGGCGTTTTCGCAAGCGACGTTGCCCGAGCGCTGCGTGGTCCTGCTCGACATCAACATGCCGGCGATGGACGGGTTCGAAGTCCTCGATCGCCTGCGACGCCTGCCCAGGGGGGAGCTCCTGCCGGTGGTGGTCTTCACCAGCAGCTCGGACCAGTTGCACGTCGAGCGCGCCTTCGCCAGCGGAGCCAATGCCTTCCTCACCAAGCCCTCCACCCTCAAGGAGACCGCCGACCTGATGGGAGCCCTGGTCACCCATTGGATCCTCCATGGCCAGGTGCCGGGCGGTCCGGTGGTGCCCCGCGAACTGACGGTGGCCGATCCACGCCCGCTGCAGCGGCTGCTGGTGTGGTCGCCGCAGTCCGGCCTGGCGGACGAGGTCACGGGATTGCTGCGCAGCATGGCGCACGGGTGGGAGATCGATGCCATCACCCGCGGTGAGGAGCTGTCCGCGCGTTTGAGCGCCGGGCACTACGACGTCTGGATGACCGAACAGCACCTGGTGGAGCAGGCCGGGGCGTTGCTGGCCCACCTGCCCATCGAGTCGCGACCGCCGGTGGTGGTGGTGGCGACGGGGCATGGGGGGGACAACGAGGCGTTGCAGGCGCTGGGTGCGGTCGACCATCTGACCCGTGAAGAGCTGCGGCCGGCTCTGCTCGACCGCACCCTGCGCTTCGCGGTCGCGCAGTGGCGCAGCCAACGTGCGCTCGAACGCAGCCAGCAGGATCTGCTGCGCAGCGAGCGGATGGCGACCATCGGACGGATGGCGTCGGGCGTGGCACATGAATACAACAATCTCAACGCCGTGGTCCTGGCCGGGCTCGAACGCCTCGACCAGCACTATTTTGGCGACCAGCATGCCCATCAACTGATCGGCCGGATCCTGGGCGCGATCGAACGCAGCCGGCGCATCAGCGAGTCGCTGATGACGCTGGGTCGCTCGACCGCCGAGGTCGGCATCGGCGTCATCGACCTGCGCCTCCACCTCAACGACACGCTCGCCCTGCTCGACCTGCGCGCGCGTCGGCTCGGCGCCAAGCTCAGATTGGAGTGCGACGACGCTCCCTGCCCGGTGCAGATGGATTCCAACGATCTGCAGCAGGTGCTCTCCAATCTGGTGGTCAATGCCCTGCACGCAGTGCACCGCGCCATCGATCCGACGGTGGTGGTGCGCTTGGAGCTGAGCGAGGGGCGGGCCATCCTTTCGGTCAGCGACAATGGGGTCGGGATTCCACCCGAGGACATGCCGCGCCTGTTCCAGCCGTTTTTTTCGCGCAAGGCGGTCCAGGGCCGCAATGGCCTGTTCCCGGCGACCATCGAGGGCACCGGCCTCGGCCTACCGGTCTGCCAAGCGCTGATCGAGCGGGTGGGTGGCGAACTGACCATCAGCAGCCGGGTCGGCCAAGGCACCACGGTGACGGTTTCCTTGCCGGTGACGGCGGGCGGACGGGAAAGCTCCGCGCAGGAGCCACGCGCTGCGGACCCTCCCACGCTGTTGGCGGCGGTCAGTACGCGGGTGGCGGTGCTGGATGACAATGCCGTGCTCTGCCAGATGTTGCACGAAGCCTTGACCGATGCGGGCTTCCTCGTGCGCAGCCGGATCGATCCCCAGAGTTTCCTGGCCGAGGAGGATCTTGAAACCATCGACATCCTGATCCTCGACTGGCTGATGCCCGGACTGACCGGCGGCGAGGTGTTGATGCGGCTGGGGAATCCGGAGCGCAAGACCAACCTGCGGGTACTGGTGGTCAGCGGTGAGGAACCCCAGGTCCCTGCGCCCCTGCCGCCGGGCGTCGAGGTCATCGGCGTGCTGCTCAAACCCTACCGCGTGAGCGATCTCATCGCCCGGCTGACGGGAACCTGATGCGGCATCGGCTGGACCGGTGGAATGGCTGCCACCATGTATGAACCTTCTCCCGCCGACATCCTGCTGATCGATAACAGCGAGGACGAGGCCATCATCACACGCATGGCCTTCCAGCGCGCCGGGTGCCCGGTGAAGGTGCACCACGCACGCGATGGCGATCACGGCCTCGACTTCCTTCATCGGCGCGGGGCACACTCCGCCGCGCCGCTCATCGATCTGGTGCTGCTCGACCTCAACATGGCCGGCATGGATGGACGCACCGTCCTGGGTACCATCACCGCCGATCCGGCACTCAGGCACGTGCCGGTGGTGGTGCTCAGCTCCTCGGACTACGAACGCGACATCCTGGATTGTTACCAGCTGCGCTGCAGTTCGTACCTGATCAAACCCATCGGCCTCGAGGAGTTCACTGAGGCGCTCAAGACGCTCTACGACTACTGGTTCCGGGTGGTGCAGCGGCCGCGGGTTCCACGCGGACGATGAACTGAGAAAAGCAGTGCGAGGTGCGAAGTGCGAAGTGCGAAGTCATGCACCAAGCACGTGCGCGCGTGGTGTGGATCGCCCGTCCGGTGAACAGCCGCACCCTTGTAAGCGAATGTCTTTCAACCCTCGCACCTCCTCGCACCTCGCACTGCTTTTGCTCCTTCGCGAATTGAGTGGGTTGAGAACTGGTGGTCCGCTCTCGTGATTTATGGAAGAAAAGCTGGCCGCAGAGCCGCAGAGACGCAGAGGAAGGCAAGAACCGGGGCAATTCGTCTCTTCATCATCCCCAGGGGAAACCGAGGTGGCGTAGGCGCGCGTGCCGGCTCCAGCGCCACCACAGGTGCGATCCGGGGCCGCCATCGGCGCGGGTGGGATCGTGCTGCAGGTGGCGGGCGATGAGCCACGGACCGGGAACCGCGCACAGCGCCAGGGCCGCTTCATAACGCGCCGCATCACGGGTGGCAGGCGTCAGGCCGCGGTCTGCCGACACCTTGGTGGCGAAGGCGATGGCGTCATCGCGGGCGTGGTTCCAACCGCGTGGGCGGTAGCAGCGGGCGTGGGCGGTGAAGCGACGGGCGAAATCCGGACCCAGCGAGCGGCTGGTGCGGGGCAGCCAGGAGGCCGCCTCCACCCTGCGTTTCGCCACCAGCAGCTCGCCCGCCAGCACCGTGCCGGGAGGTTCGCCATCCCCAGCCACTGTTTGGCCGGTCAGCGCACGCGCCACGTGCGCTTGCAGTGCCGAGAGGTTCATGAGGTCGCCGCCGTCAGCAGCGCTTGCGCTCGGCGCACTTCGCCGAGCAGATCCTCGATCGGCGGCAGACGCTGATCACGTTCGAGGATCGCCGCTCGCACTGCGCTGCGGCGACAGACCTCCGCCATCAACGTCCACACCGGTTCCGGCGTGGGATAGGAGTGGCTGTCGATCTCCAGATCGATGCGGCGGTGGCCGCCGGTGAAATGCAGTTGGACGATCTGTTCGAGTGGGAGGCGGTCGAGCGCGGCGACGGCGGAATACTTCTGGTTGTTGGCATTGACGTGGAGGTTGGTCACGTCCAGCAGCAGGCCACAGCCGGTGGCCCGGATCACGGCACTGAGGAAATCCGCTTCATCCATCTCCCCAGGGAGGGTGAAGGTGGCCGCCGAATTCTCCAGGATGAGCGGTGCCCCGATGACCGTGCGGACGTAGTCGATGTTGCGGGCGAGGACGTCGACCGCTTCGGCGGTGAAGGGCAACGGCGTGAGGTGGCCGATGTCGATGCCGGCGACGCGGGTGAAGGCGATGTGTTCACTCCAGCACGGCGGATCCAGTCGCGCGATCAGCGTCGCCAGACGTTCGAGATACGCTCCGTCGATGCCATCCGCCGTGCCGAGCGAGAGCCCGATGGCGTGCGGCAGAAGGATGAAGTGATCGGCCAGCAGCGTCAGTTCGTCGAGCTGCTCGGGCGTCGGGTCGAGATAATCATCGGCGATGATCTCCAGCACCGGCAGCTGGTGGCGGTGCTGGAAGATGCCGGCGCGCAGGGGCGCGCGATAGCCCAGGCCGGCGCCCAGGAAGGGCAGGTCAGTCGCCACCGCCGCCGCAGCCTCCGCCACCGCCGCTATCGCCGCTATCGCCACCGCCGCTATCGCCACCGCTATCACCGCCGCCACTGCTGCTGGAGGTGCTCTCCACTGAACCACAGGCGGAGCCGGAGCCGCCATCAGCGGACGTTCCTGGCTGGGTGGCCGCCTGGGGGAAGAGCTGGCGCATCTCGTCGCGCTCGCTGGCCGACAGCGCATCCATGCCATACAGCGCGATCGGCAGCAGGCTGGCAGCGGCCAGGGGCGACCAGGCTGACGCGGGCACATCGGAAGAGCCCTCGCCAACGGTGGCTGGAGCGGCCGCGGGCCGCGGTCGACGCACGGGTACGGGGGAGGGCGCCAACGCTGCACGCAGACGCTGGAGGTGGGATATGCCGCGTGCCGTCAGGCGTGCAGCCGGACGGCCGAGCCATGGAACCAACACCATGGCGACGATGGTGAGGGCGATCAGGAAGCCGACATTGCTGTGACCGTGCGCGAACGCGTGATCGACCCGAGCGACGGTGATGCCGACCAGCACCAGCACACAGCCGACCACCAGCCACCACCCCTGGGCGCGCTGGTGGGAGGAGACCAGCAGACCAGCCTCTTCATGCGCCAGCCGCCAGTGGGCGCAGGCGACGTCGACTCCTTCAGCGAGAGCGCCTCGCATGAGGTCGACCGGTTTCCTGGGAGTGGCGCATGCACGCAGGACCGTACGGGCGAGGGGCGCCAAAGCCGCGGGCTCGCTGATGGGCGTCGCCACGAGGCTGGTCTCTCTCCGGCGACCAGTGCGCGAGGACTCCAGATTCCCGGATTGGATCAGGTCGAACACCGCCAGGCGGACGGCCTCGGGCGCACCGCCGCGCAGCCATGCCAGTTCGTAGGGATCGGCCGGACTCGGTACCGCGGGCAGGTCCTCACCACGCCGCGGGTCGCGCCAGCGGTTGAACCACCGCGTCAGCAGCACGGCGGCAGCGATGAGCAGGACGTACAGCAGGAGGAATTCAGGGCCGGTCATGACAGCGGCATGGTGGTTCTTCCGCGGCATGGGCAATTCCCGAGTCATGTGCTTTCCAGAGAGGAGAAGGTGCCGATGGAAGCGCCGCATATCCTGAGTTCAGATGCCCGCGCCGGCGGCTGGCCGACTTCCGGACTTCCGCCGGCAGCGACTTCGGCAATGCTCCCGCCCATGCCTCCTGAAAAATTCCCCAAGCGCTCCTACACGCCCCGTCCGCGCCGTACTCCCGACCAGATCGGCGCCCAGCCACCGATCGAACCGAGCCAACGTCCGCCCCGCCGTGACGATCAGCGTCCGGAGCGCCCGGCGTTCCGCCGTGACGAGCGGCGCAACGATCGTCCGGACTTCGGCCGTGAGGAACGGCGTGATGAGCGCCCTGCGCGCCCGGAGCGGGATCAGGAACCGGAGGCGCAGGAGCTGGCCGCTCGTCAGGACCCGGCAGCGGAGACCGCCTGGGAGCCGCAAGCCGGCTGGTACGACCAGCTCCTGGGTGAACGCGGCAATGACTTCCATAGCGAACTCGTGCTGCCGGCGGTGGCGCGCCAGCTCGATGCCAAACGTGGTCAGCGGATCCTCGACGTGTGTTGCGGCCAGGGCGAGCTGGGACG
>JANPIY010000770.1:0-4458 GCA_031425255.1 Planctomycetota bacterium | reverse complement strand
GTAGCGAGCCCGAGCCATCGTCGAGCGAGGCAAGGAAGACGGGCCGTTTGGAGCGGAGGCATGGCCGGAGGCCATGTTGAGCACCAAATGGTTCGTCTGACGCGGCCGCAGCCGACGAGGGCCGGGCACAGTAGGGATGGGTTATGAAACCAGCTCTTAAGGTTTCTTCTTCCGCTTGCCGGCGCCCTCGGGTTCGGCCACCACCACGGTCGAGAAGTGGGGTCCGCGGTTGATCACCAGGTCCGGCAGGGCTTTCGCCAGTGTCGCGGCACCGGTGTCGGTGACCTTGCTCTGCATCAGGAACAGGCGCTCGAGTTTTTTCAGGCCGCTGAGATTCGCCAAGCCCACATCGCCAACCGGGGTGGCGACCAGGTTGAGGTACTGCAGTCCGACCAGGGCTTTCAGCGTCATCAGGCCGCGATCACTGATCGCCGTGTAGCCGAGGTGTAGGCGGGTGAGGTGGCGGCATTTCGCCACCGTGGCGAGGCCGTCATCGCTGATCGCCGTCCCGTGCAGATCGAGCCAGAAGACGTGCGTGGCGATAGCGTCGAGCTGTTTGAGGTGTTTGGCGCCCAGCGCTTCGCTGAGGTGGCTGAGGTCGACGTCGAGCGCCGCACCGTTGCCGCTGAGCGGTCTGATCACGGCGCCGGCCTCGGTCAGGGCCTTGAGCGCGCCGGCATCCGGCTGGCCGAGCTTGGCGCTGGCGACGTCGATATCGCTCGGTCCCAGATGCACGGGTGCAGTTACCGGTTCCGCCTTGGCGATCACCACCGCCACGCCGTCGAATGATGCGCCGGTCTTGATCCACTCGCGTAGCGCGTCGGTCTGCGCCTGGGTCAGGGGGTCGCCCTTGGCCGGCATGCGGTCGTCATCACCCCCCGGCAGCAGCGTCAGGGTGTAGAGCGGACTCTTGGCCGGATCGCCTGCCGTGAGCACATCGCCGTTCTTGCCGCCCTTTCTGATCGCCGCCGGTGAATCCAGGCGCAGTTCGCCCTTCTGTTTTTCCGGTCCATGGCAGGAGTAGCAGCGGTCGGCAAGGATCGGCTGGATGTCCTTGGCATAGGTGACCTCGGCGGCGCCGGCGCGACCGGTGAGAGCGATGAGGCCGATGAGGGACAGGATCGCACCACCACAGCGCCACGGCACCACGGGGAAGGGACGTGACGATGGAGGCCCGTAGGCCCGGGCGGGGATCGGATGAGTCATAGCGGTCCGTGGCCTCGTGGCGTCGTCGCGGTTCGATGGTTCTCGCACAGCACGGCCGCTCAGCCGAACAGCGCGGTCACCGGCCGGCCCTTATCGGCGACGGTGAATGGCCGCCCCGAGGGCGACATCACCACCTGATCGAGCGGCATGCCGAGTCCGTAGGCGATGGTGGCGTTGAAGTCGGTCAACTGGGTCTTGCCGGCAGCGACCTCGGCGCCGCTCGCGTCGGTGGCGCCGAAGACCTGGCCGCCACGTATGCCGCCCCCCGCCAATAGCGTGGTGAAGGCCTTGGGATAATGGTCGCGGCCGTTGTTCTGGTTGATCTTCGGCGTGCGGCCGAACTCGCTGGCCACCACCACCAGGGTCTCCTCGAGCAGGCCACGGCTCTGCAGGTCGGGGAGCAGCGCGCTCAGGCCCTGGTCGAGCAGGTTGGCGCGCTCCTCGACGCGATCGAAGTTGTCGTCATGGGTGTCCCAACCACCGAGGCCGACCTCGACGAAGCGCACGTCGTGCTCGATCAGCCGGCGCGCGAGCAGGCAGCCTTGGCCGAATTCGTGGTCGCCGTAGCGCTCACGCAGCTCCTCCGGTTCCAACATGACATCGAAGGCCACGAGGTCCTTGCTGCCCATGAGCTGCACCGCCTCCTGGTAGAGATCCTGGTAGCCGCGCACCGCCTTCTGTGGGAACTCCTTCTCGAACTGCTCGTTGAGCTGCCCGAGCAGACCCATGCGACGATCGAAGGACTCCTCGCTGACCCCACGCGCGCGCGTGCTGTGCTGCAGGCCCGCCTTGGAATTGCCGAGCGGCAACGGCGCGTGCCGGGCCTCGAGGAATCCGCCCGCCGGATGACGACCGCCGCCACCCACCACCACGCTGGTCGGCAGGGTCGGATTGCCGCGGCCGTGGAAATACGACATCCACGCGGCGATGGAGGGATGACGGATGGTCCCGCGCTGGGTGAAGCTGGTGTGCATCAGGTACTGCGCCGGCTCGTGCGCCCCCTGCGTCGAGGTCATGCCGCGCAGCAGGGCGACCTTGTCCATCTGTTCGGCCATGCGTGGCAGGTACTCGCTGATCTGGATACCGTCGGCATTGGTGCGCAGCGCCTGCGTCGGACCGCCGGTCTCGGTGCCGGGCTTGGGGTCCCAGGTATCGAGGTGGCTCATGCCCCCGTTCATCGAGAGGTAGATGCAGTTGCGCGCGGTCGGCCGGCGCCGCAGCAGGCCGGCCGGATCCTCAGCGTTCACCAGGGGCGCCAGCCACGGCATCACCGTCACTCCGAGAGCAGCCTTGGCGATGCCGCCGAGGAAGGAACGGCGTGAGCAGTCATCGAGACGACGGGCGAGCTTTTGCACGGGAGGCTCCAGACAGAAGAATCGATGAGGAATGGATCAGCGCACGACAGCGGGCGACGATGGGCGCAAGGCCGGGTCAGCGCACGAAGATGAATTCATTGGAGTTGATCAGCGCCCAGGCGAGGTCCAGGGCGCCGTCCTGCTGCGCCGCCAGCACGCGCGCGGCCATGGTCAGTTCCTGGCGCGTGGGTTCCCGTGAGAGGATGGTCATCCACAACATCTTCGCCTTGCTCTCGGCAGTGGTGCCGGTGAGCAGGTCGGCGGAGAGGACCGAGCGGTTGGAGAGAATGTCGGTCTCGACCAGGCCGTTCATCAAGCTGAGCGCCTGCGTCACGGCGCCGCTGTCGATGCCGTTGTCGATCAGCTGGCGATCGCTCTGGCCGAAGGTGCGCAGGAAGTGGCCATTGGGTGCCGGCGAACTGAGTTCGCTGGCGCGCAGCAGGGCGCCGACACCGCCCTTGGCGTCGCGCGCGCCGGTGCCCTTGCCCTCACCGAGGATCTTCTTCTTCGCCAGCGGATCGGCCTGACTCATCAGTTCATCACGACGATCGGCCAGGCCCTTCATCTCCTGCATCAGACGACCCTTCTCAGGGCCATTCGCGGTCTTGGCGATCTTCTGCTTCAGCAGGTTGAAGTCCTCCTTGAGCTTCAGCGCCTCCTCGCGGCGCGTCGCCATGCCGTTGGCGAGATCGAAGAGCTCCGCCAACGATTTGTCCTTGTTGGCATCGTACATCTCGTGCAGGTGCACGGCGTCGATGCCCTTGTGGGTATCGAGGTCCGACACCGCGAGGGTCATCAGCGAATCCCACACCTGCTCGGCGGTCAGCCGGCGCAGCTTATGGCCTTGAAAGGCATAGGCCTCCTCGGCCAGATCCTGCTTCACCGCGTCGCGCTGATAAGCGGCAGTGGTGTAGAGGATCTCCTGGAAGCGGCGGAGATCGAACTTCACGCTGACCATCACGCGGGTGAGGAACTCCATCAGCTCCGGGTTCGAGGCCACGGTGTCGTCGCGGAAATTGTCCACCGGCTCGATCAGGCCGGTCCCCATGGCCTTCTTCCACATGCGGTTGGCGATGACCTGGGCGAAACGCGGCTGGGCCGTCATCCAGGCGGCGTAGGCCGCTCGCGGCGTGGTGCCCTTGCCGATCTCGACCTCGCCGAACATCGGATGCGCCTCGATCTTCGCTCCCGGCTTGGCATCGACGTATTGGTAGTCAGCCGGCAGTTTGATCGTGGCCGTATCATTGTCGGAGACGCTCAGGCCGATGGTCTCGCTCAGCGTGCGCATGGTGTTGCGTACCTGCGGCGGGGCCTCCTTGATCTTCTTGGTCAGTTCGCGCATCTCCGGACTGCGCATGCCGCCCTTGCCTTCGTCGCGATATCCCTTCTTCACCGCGGTGCCGCTGGTGAACGCCGCCATCTCGTAGTAGTCCATCCGCGACCATTGGTCGGTGGGGTGGTTGTGGCACTGGGCGCAGGCCAACTGGGTGCCGAGGAAGACCTGGATGGTGTTCGACATGTTGTCGAGCGGCATGCCGGTGTCGCGCACGTAGTAACCGGTCGCACCGTTGCCGCGCGCCAGGGCCGCGCCCTCCGCCTGCAGCAGTTCGCCAACCATGCGGTCGTACGGTTTGTTGTCGCGCAGCGCCTGCTTGACCCAATCGATGTAGGCCTGACCGGGATAACGATCCTGCAGGCGGGTGGTGACGCGCAGCAGGTCGGCCCAGAAGGTGTATTGATGGCTGAGGTAGCCCTCGCTGCCGATCAGGCTCTTCACCAGCTTCTCGCGTTTGTCGCTGCTGCGCTGGCCCAGGAAGCTGACCGCTTCCGCGCGAGTGGGGATGCGCCCGATGAGATCGAGGTAGACCCGGCGCAGGTAGACCTCGTCGCTGGTGCG
>JANPIY010000769.1:0-2103 GCA_031425255.1 Planctomycetota bacterium | reverse complement strand
GGGCGGAGCCCCAGATCGGCAGCGGTCGGTCGCGCTGCAGAATGGCGTGGTCGTGGAAGAATGCCGGCATGGCGATCTCGGCGTGGAGCTCTCCGATCACCAGAGCCAGCAGCAGGGGGAGGAGGCTCGGTCGTTTCATGTTCGATGATGTCATGATGGGATGCTCGCCAGTCGGTGCCTCGCATCTTGTGCGATCACCATGTCGCGTGGCTCGAATCCAAACAATTTCGCAGGGCCTAGCCGCTCATTTCTGGTCGGCTCTGCTGCGAGTCCGCTCGCTGCATCCTCATCGTTTGACAAGACCCGAGTGGAAGCAGGATCCGCGCCAAGGAACACACCATGCTCCGTCTCGCCATTGCCTTCCTCGTCGCCATAACCCTGGCCACCCCCGCCCAGGCGATCGATACGCTGAGAGAACGTTCCCTCATCGAGATCAACGCCGACGACGGGCAACCCTGCAGCGACTACACCGGCGGCGAGCTGCAGGAGGGGTGCGAATACGGGCCCGGCTCGTTCATGCCCGACTGGGCTGGTGAATCCGAATACGGCCCAGGTGATCGCGAAGGCGGCGTCCCCTCGGATGGGTTCGACTGCTTCGACTATTATCAATGGTATTGGGATACCAACGGCTGCGGCTGAGGCTCTGGAGCCCGACTTCGCGTCGCGCGCGCCACATGCCCCTTCAGCCGCCCACGGACTGGGACCGGCTCACTTCGCCACGCCCTGATTCATATAGACCTTCACGTTCTTCGTCGCCCGGCCGGCGGCCACGATATCCAGGCGGCCGTCGCCATCGAGGTCGGCCAGACAGAGATCTTCGCAGGCCATGCCGTTATCGTCGATGAGCGTCTCCTGCCACTGCTTGCCCTCGCCGTCGCGGGGCGTGAGCAGCTTGATGCCGACCTTGGCGCCGGGTTTGTTCATCGCCCGCCAGCCGACCACGATCTGGTCACGGCCGCTGCCCGACAGATCGCCGCAGGCCAGGGCATGACCGTCGATCAGGGACGCATCGAGCACGCTGCGGACCCAGGGCTCCTGGCCGCTGGGCGCTGACGCCGGTGGCGTGTACAGGACCAGGGTGTTGCCATGCATCGGCTCGATGGCGGCGATGAAACGCCGGTCGCCGAGCCTTCCCGCACGCACTTCGCCTACGCCGATGCTGTCGGCGCCGGAGAGCCGGGTGAGGGTCGACGTGCCGGCACCGGGATCCAAGAGGAAGAGCCCTTCCTTGCCACCGATCAGCAGTTCCTGCGCCGGGTCCGCGTCCCACTGCAGCGGATCGAAATTGTGGGTCTTGTGCAGCGACTCGTCGAGGACTTCGACCGTCCAGGGATCCTTGACGTTGGCGGGCTTGCGGTAGCGCATCACCTTGACGCCCACGCCATCGCCGGTGGCGGGTTTGTTTCCACGGCCATGCAGCGGCACCATCACCAGATCGAAGCCGTTGTCCGCGTTCTTCACCCACCGCATGCGGTGCACCGTCGGTTCATGCGGCAAGGCGACCGCTTCCCAACGCTGGGTCCGATCCGCAGGCGGGATCAGATAGAAGACCGCCCCGCTGCCGAGGGTATCGCTCGGGTTCCAGCCCGCTCCGACCGCCAGTTCGCACGTGCCGTCGCCATCGAGGTCCTGCGCGGCGAGGCAGACATGATCGTGCGGCGTCAGTTTTTCGGCGATGATGTGCTTGGTCCATCCGGGGTTCTCGTACCACACGATGAGGTTCTTGTCGGCGAGCAGGAGGTCGGGTCTACGGTCTCCGTTGACGTCGGCGACGGTGATGCCATAGCCGATCTCGACCTTGGTATCGACCTCGACCGCCGTGAAGGTCGGGACCGGCAGGTCCGCCGTCAGCGCAGCGCAGAGCGGCAGGAGCAGGAGGATCGTGGACGTCGCTCGCATGGATGCCCTTTGCGGAGGTGACGGTGGGATTGCTGGCTGGACAGCGCGGACCGCGGTGTGGATTTGTCGAGCACACCAAGGGGATGCAAGGCTTTCGCCGGCCATCTGCGCTGCGTGGGGACACCCCGATGCTGCCAAGCGAAGATGTTTGGCCGCAGAGACGCAGAGACGCAGAGGTGAAAAAGGCCCTGCTTTGCCTTTCCT
>JANPIY010000768.1:0-9218 GCA_031425255.1 Planctomycetota bacterium | reverse complement strand
AGGTCAGCTTGGTGTGGTCGTAACCGATCAGGCGCATGAGCGTGGCATGGAGATCGTGAATGGGGACCGCCTTGTCGACCACCTCGTAACCGAGTTCGTCGGTCTCACCGTAGGCCAGGCCGCCTTTGACGCCGCCGCCGGCGAGCCAGGCGCTGAAACATCGGCCATGGTGGTCGCGGCCCGAGTCCTGCGCCACGCGTCCCGGGGTGGTGACGGTGCGGCCGAATTCGCCGCCCCACCACACCACGGTGGAATCGAGCAGGCCCATGCGCTTGAGATCGGCGATCAGCGCCGCCGCCGGCTGATCGATGGCGCCCGCGGTGCGGCCGAGCGCCGTGAACAGACCGGCGTGATGGTCCCAGCCGCCGGCCTCGATCTGCACGAAACGCACACCGCGCTCGACCAGCCGGCGTGCGACCAGGAGCTTGGCGCCGAGATCGCTGCGACCATAGAGCTCACGCACCTCCTTGCTCTCCTTGCTGATGTCGAAGGCCTCCATCGCCTCGGTCTGCATACGGTAGGCCAGCTCGAAGGATTCCATGCGCGCTTCGAGCTGCTCATCGCCCTTGAAACGTGCGAGATGCTGCTGATTCAACTGCCCCACCAGATCGAGCTGCCGGCGCTGGGCGACCGGAGCGCTGAAATCGTTGCGCAGATTCGACAGCACGCGATCCACCGGTTTGTTGGCGGCGAAGTCGGCGCGCGTGCCCTGGTACATGCTCGGCAGGAAGGCTGCCTGCCGCCATTCGGCGCTACCGCCCAGGGTGATGAATCCAGGGAGGCTGCGATTGTTGCTGCCGAGCCCGAACAGCGTCCATGAGCCGACGCTGGGCTTGGTCTGGATCAAAGAACCGGTGTGCATCATCTTCGCCGCCGGCCCGTGCGCCGGTACATCGATGGTCATCGAACGGATCACGCACAGCTCGTCCGCCACCTCGGCCAGCCTTGGGAAGGCCGAGCTCATCAGGAGGCCAGACTTGCCGCTGGGGGTGAAAGTGAAGGGCGAGGGGAAACCGACGCCGCCGCCTTGTCCTGGGAGCAGCTTGTCGGCGTATTTCTCCAACGCCGGTTTGGGATCGAAGGTGTCGAGATGGCTCGGCGCGCCCGCGGCGAAGATATGGATGATGGCCTTGGCCTTGGCTGGCAGCGGCGGCGTGCGCGGAGTCAGACCGCCTCCATCCGCGAACGCGATCGCGCCACCGAACGCCGGCCCGACCAATGAGGCCGCCGCCACGCTGCCGAGCGCCAGGCCGGTGCGCTGGAGGAATGCCCGGCGGGCGATGGCCTCGTCCTGATTTCCTGACATCGGCAGCTGGTTCATGAGGCACCTCGCACCCGATGCTACGCCAGCCCCGCCCCGCTCATTGCCGGATTTCTCCACGCTCGTCTGCCCTCGGGCCTGGACCAGGCCACCGGCTCGGGCAAGCGGCCATCGGTCAGCGTCAGTCGCACCAAGCAGCTGGTGGCCCGCGACTCGTAGCCCACCGGCCCGGCCATTCCCTCTACATTTTCCAACAGCCGATGCCTCACAAAGATGCAACGATCGTGCTTGTTCCCAGCAAGGGCTCCCATCAACTCCCGCGCCGAGGCCGTCGACTGTGACCGATCTCCTTGCAACGGATTCTTCGCGCATCGCTTGGACCAGCCGGAACCACCGGCTCATGGCTGCGCGGCTGTGCCACCTCGCCTGCCGGCAAGTCATTCATCATGCGACCTGCCTGGGATCCGGCCGGCCATGACCGTCGCCGCCACCTTCAATCCGCGACCACCGCTGGCCGGACGCTACCGCCTGGGGCAGGTGATCGGCATCGGTGGCTTCGGCACGGTGTTCGACGCCTTCGATGAGGTCACCCGTTCGCGGGTGGCGGTGAAGAGCCTGCGTCAGGTCGATCCGCAACGGCTGTTCTGCTTCAAGCAGGAGTTCCGTCTCCTCGCCGACTGCCGTCACACCAACCTGGTGCGGTATTACGAGCTGTTCCAGGATCGTGAGCGTTGGTACCTGGCGATGGAACATGTCGACGGGGTCGACGTGATGAGCCATGTGCGGGGGTCCGAGATGCCCGCGATCGACAGCACCACCATGACCCATTCGGCCTCGGTGGAGATGCCGTGGGAAGGCGGTCCCAGGCAGGCCTTGCCCGGGACCACCGCCGGCGATCGCCAGGGTGAGGTCGCCGTGGCCTCCGAGCGCGAGGTGACGCGTCTACGAGCGCTGCTGCCGCACCTCGCCGCCGGCCTGGAACATCTGCATGGCAATCACCTGGTGCACCGCGATCTGACGCCGCGCAACATCATGGTCACGCACGACGGCCGGCTGGTCATCCTCGATTTCGGCTTGGCCTTTCGCGGCAGCGGCACCTCGATCATGCGCAATATGCGCGTCGGCACGCCCAAATACATGGCGCCGGAGCAGGTCAGCTCCGAGCCATCGACCGCCGCCGCGGACTGGTACGCGGTCGGCTCGATCATCTATGAGATGCTGACCGGCATCGCCCCGTTCGTCGGCTCATCGACCCAGGTGCTGAACGATAAACGTACGCGCATACCAGTTGATCCCCGCCGACTGCAGGCGCACCTGCCGGATGACCTCTGCCAATTGGCGATGGACTGCCTGGCGCTCGACCCGCTGCAGCGGCCCACGGATGGCGTCGAACGCCTGCGCGCGTGCGCCGTCGCCACCACCACGCAGCGCAAGACCATGCGGCCCTCGACGGTGATCCCGTTCGTCGGACGCGCCGCGCAGTTGGAGCACCTCGATCTGTCCTGGCGCCGTCTGGTAAAAGATGCCGGCGGCACGGCGGTGCTGTTGCGCGGCCCCTCGGGCATGGGCAAGAGCGCTCTGGTCGATCGTTTCGTTTCGCGCCTTCCCAGCAGCGACCGCCTGCTGTTGCGCAGCCGCTGCTACCAGCACGAATCGGTGCCGTTCAAAGCCATCGACGGGCTGGTGGATGCCATCGGCGAATACCTGCAGGATGCGCAGGAGGACGAACTCGCACGTCTGTTGCCCGATGGCCTCCAGTATCTCGCCCGGCTGTTCCCCGCGCTGCGCATGATCCCACGCATCGAGCTCAAGGTCGAGGCCGAGGCTGACGCCCCGACCCAGCTCGACCCCCACGAACAGCGCCGCCGCGGTTTCCAGGCCCTGCGCGAATTGTTCCACCGCCTCGCGGTCGGCCATCACCTGGTCATCACCCTCGATGACATCCAATGGGGCGACGAGGACAGTCTCGCCGCCTTGACCGAGGTGCTGGCGCCGCCGCACGCTCCGCCGCTGCTGCTGATCGCCAGCGGGCGGACCGAGGATCAGGGTGCGCAGGTGCTCGACCGCATGGCGCAGGTGCTCGGCGACGCCGGCATCGCGGTGGTGGCGGTGGAGATCGGCCCGCTGTCGGCTTCTGAGACCGCCGAGCTCGCCGGGAGCCTGCTCAGCGGCGACAACCGCAGTGTCGAGGAGATCGCCAGCGCGCAACGCGACAGTGGCGGCCATCCCCTCTTCCTGCGCGAGCTGGTGCTGGCCGAGGACCAGGGCACTGCCAACAACCGCCCGACCCTGCGCGATCTGCTCGCCCGCCGTCTGATGGCGCTCAACGCACCGGCCCGCCGATTGATCGAGGCCGCGGCGGTCGCCGGTCGCCCGCGCACCCTCTCGCTGCTGCACCACGCCGTCGGCGAGATCGACAATCTCGCCGCCGCGGTGCATCAGCTCGGTGCCGATCGCCTGGCGCGCCTGCGCACGACCATGGGCCGTGACGAGCTCGGCGTCTATCACGACAAGGTGGCGGAGACCGCCATCGCGCTGCTCTCGCCCGATCAGCTGGTGCGCCACCATGGCGCGCTGGCAGAGGCGCTGGCGGCCAGCGAGGATGCCGACCTGGAAGCGGAGGCGCTGAGCATGCATCTGCTCGCTGCCGGTGACCGTGCCGGTGGCTGGCGCTACGGCATCATCGCCGCCGATCGCGCCGCTGCCGCCTTGGCCTTCGACCGCGCCGCCGCGCTCTATCGCAAACTGTTGGCGATCATGCCGCCCGAGGTCGACCGCTCTGCCTTCCTGATGAAGATGGCCGATGCGTTGGCCAACGCTGGTCACGGGGTCGAGGCGGCCAAGGCCTACGCCGACGCCGGTGCCAACCCGGGCTTCCCGACCCGCCTGCATGCGCTGCAACGTGCGGCGGGCCAGTACCTGCGCAGCGGCTACATGGATGACGGGCTGGCGATCGCGAAACAGGTGCTGGGCGAGGTCGGCCTGAAATGGCATGAGCGCAGCCTCTCCGCGCTGTTGTCGCTGCTGGTGCGTCGCACCTGGCTGCGCCTGCGCGGCATCGGCTTCACTGAGAAGGATCCCGAGTCCATTCCCGAGGCCCAGCGCATCAAGATGGACGCCTTGTGGTCGCTCGGCCACGGCCTGGGCGGGGTCGACACCGTGCGCGGCGCCGAGTTCCACATCCGCCATCTGCACCTGGCGCTCAAGGCCGGCGATCCCTACCGCATCGGTCGCGGGCTGGCCTGGGAATCGATCCTCAATGCGGCCGAGGGCGGTGCCGGCGGCCGGCGGCGCGGACGCGCCCAGGTCGCTGCCGGACATGCCCTGGCCAAACGCCTGGGCAACGAACATGCCGAGGCGTGGAGCCTGGCCGCCGAGGGCTACAACAACTGGTGCGACGGCAAGTGGGACGAAGCCCTCGCCTGCAGTGAGAAGGCCGCGCAGGGTTATCGTGAAAAATGCCTCGACATCACCTGGGAATTGGGCTCGGTCTATGCCTGGTGCTGGGGACCGGTGCTGTGCTACAGCGGCCGCCTCGACCAGCTGCGCCAGCTCATCGCGCAGGTCGAACGCGAATTCGGCCAGCTCGGCGATCTCTACACCCTGGTCACCCTGCGCACTGTGGTCACGCCCTGGTTGACGCTGGCGGATGGCGAACCGGAACGCGCACGCCGTGAATCCGCCGAGGCGGTGGCCAAGTGGTCGAAGAAGCACTGGCACCTGCAGCACCTCTTCGACCGCATGGCCGATGCGCGGGTGGCGCTCTACCAAGGTGATGGCGCGCGCGCCGCCGCCCTCATGGACGAAGGCTGGCCACGCTACCAGGCCACCATGCAGAACCTGCTGCAGACCAAACGCATGTTCATGCACGGACTGCGTGCCCAGGCCGTGATCATGGCCGTGCTGCAGGGCGCCCGTGACCAGCATGCGCTCTCCGTCGCCGCGTCCGACGCCAAACGCCTCGGCAAGGAGGGTACCGCCTGGGCGAGCGCCTACGCCACCCACCTGCAGGCAGCGCTGCATCTGGCGCGCGGCAACCGTGAAGCGGCGATCACTGGCTACCGTGCCAGCGTCACCGCCTTCGACGCCTTGCGCATGCCGCTGCACGGCGCCGCGGCGCGCATCCGTCTCGGTCAGGTCGCGGGCGATGCTGCTGAACTCGCCAACGGCATCGCGGCGTTGAGTGCGCTGGGGGTCAAGGAACCGGAACGTTACGCAGCGACGCTCATCGCTGGTCCAGCGCCGGCTTGATTCCGCGTAGCGTCATGGCGCCGGCACAGGTTCGACCGCGGGTGTGAGATCGGGATTTCCCGGTTCCGCCGGCCCCGGCCGCTTGGCAACCACCCGCTTCACCCGCCAGGTCAGGAAGCTGAAGCCGCCCGCCCAGCAGATGAGCACCGCGATCGGCAAGGCGTACAGCCAGTGCGGAGCTTCCAACCACAGCGGCAGGGTGATGAGCAGGCCCAGCGTCAGCAGGGTGCCGAGGACCACCAGGATCACGCCGACGATGACGGTGCTGAACAGCGTGCGACGCCAGATCCGCAGGCGCTCCTGGACCGCCTCGTCCATGCCGACCTCGCGTTGCCAGCCGCCATTGATGCTGCCGGGAATGAAGAAGGGCCGGCGCTGGTAGCCGTCGCGCCAGGAATCGATCAAGGCATCGCCGGCGATGGAGAAGGAGCGCCCGAGCGCGCCGCGCAGGGGCGGGAACCAGCGCACCAGGATTGATTTGGCCAGGTAGTAGGCGCGCAGGCCGGTGAAGCCGCACCAACCCAGCAGGCGCATCCACCACGGCGGGATGCGCGTTTCGGTGGGACGGATCATCGCCGCCTCATGGGAGCTGAGCTGGGTTTCGATCAGCATCATTGGCAGATCCTGCTTGAGGCAGGCCGGCAGGTAGTCCTCGAGGAACCGCTCGAGCGAACGCGTGAGCTTGCGCCCCTGGTCGCAGGGCGCCGCCTGGCGCGCTTTGACGATGCCATAGAAACGTTCGGCGGCGGCGAAATCGTCGGGAATCAGTTCATCACGCACGCCCATGATGTGGCCGACCAGGCACCAGGCATGCAGGAACGCCTCGCAGTCCTCGGCGCTCAGGCGACACCCCCACGCGCGCAGGCCGACCGGGATGGTGTAGCCGAAGGTCAGCAGGGTGTAGGCGAGGTCCTCCTGATTGACCGGCTTGCCAAGGCGCGCGCTGTCGTAGGGCGTGTGCGCGAGGTCGGCGGTCAACGCCCCGATCGCGCTGTTGGCGAAGACCGGGGAAGCGGCGTGGGCACCCGTGAGGCGCGCGGGCGGTGGATTGAGCAGCATGCAACGCATCGAGGCGTGCAGCAGGCGCACCTTGCGCGCGGCGATGAATCCGCGCCCCCAGACGTAGCGCTTCGCTGGGATGCCATCCGGCCCCGGGATGTCGTCGAAGAGCTTGAGGCCATCCTCATGCATCACCGCGTCGAGCATCAGGCCGGTCTCGTAGATGCGCTGATAGATGAAACGGTGTTCGCCCAGCCGGCCGGTGTTGTAGAGCGTCGGGATGCCGTTCGCGATGAGGTAGCACGAGGGCAGGCTGCCGGCATAGAGCACGCCGATGATCGCCAGCATGTTCTCGTTCCAGATCTCGCTCGCCCGCGCCAGCTTCTTCGCGTCCACCCAGGCAGGTACCACCAGGGGGTCGAAGAAATCGGTGAAGCGTTTGGGCATCGCCTTGAAGGCCTGACCGACGCGGCCGTCATCGAGCAGCAACAGCTCTGGCGCCTTCAGCAGCAGATCGGCAAGCCCGAGGAGCTTCTGGTAGCCGAGCCGTCCGATGGCGTGGTCGTACTCGTCATCCTCGTTGATGATCTGCTCCGCCATCGGGTCGACCACCTCATCGCCGACCTGGCGCAGGGCATCGAGCGCCTGCTGGCTCCACGGATCATTGCTGGTCGACATACCATCTCCTCGGTCTCGGTGGCGGTCGACGTTAGTCCGCGGCCCGCTGGCGTGCAAGGACGACGGGGATGGCTGCGCGGGTTTGCCCGGCGACCACCGGCAGGTCCAACATGGTCGCGCACTGGGTTGCACCCTGATCGACGCAACCACCATGCGCGGCCTACCCGAGGTCGCCATGTCCACCGCCACCACCACTGCCCTGCAGGCCTCCTTGATCGAGCTGATCCGGGTGACCTCCACCGTCCTGCCACGCGACGTGGTCGCCGCGGTCGAAGCCGGGCGCAAGGCCGAGGAGGTCGGTACCAACGCCGCCTACGCCCTCGACGTGATCGACTGCAACATCGGTTTGGCCAAGACCAAAAGCCAGCCGCTGTGCCAGGACACCGGTTCGATCCTGGTCTACGTCCATGCCCCGGTCGGCTATGACCAGATCGAGTTCGAGGAGACCTTCATCACGGCGGTGAAGGAGGCGACCGCCCTAGGCTACCTGCGGCAGAACTCGGTCGACAGCATCACCGGCAAGAACAGCGGCAACAACGTCGGGCCAGGTGCGCCGGACTTTCACTTCCACCAATGGCGCCAGGACCACGTCGAGGTGAAGCTGATGCTCAAGGGCGGCGGCTGTGAAAACGTCGGCGCGACGTACTCCCTGCCGAATCCCAAGTTCGGCGGTCGCGATCTCAAGGGCGTGGAGAACGCCATCCTCGACTGCGTACTGCAGGCGCAGGGCCAGGGCTGCGGCCCAGGCATCCTCGGGGTCGGCATCGGTGGCGACCGCGTCAGCGGCATGGCCTGCGGCAAGGCCCAGCTGCTGCGCACCATCGACGATGCGAGCCCCGATCCGGTGCTGGCCGAACTGGAACGCACCGTGGTCGCCAAGGCCAACCAGTCTGGCATCGGCCCGATGGGTTTCGGCGGCAAGACCACGCTGCTCGGCTGCAAGGTCGGCAAACTCAACCGCGTGCCCGCCTCCTTCTTCGTCTCGATCAGCTACATGTGCTGGGCGTTCCGGCGGCAGGGCATCGATCTCGCCAGCGATGGCAACATCGCGCGCTGGATCTACTGATGTCCGCTCGCGACGGAAAACCGATGCCCTCACGGTTTCCTTTCTCCCTCGCGCTCCTGACCGTGGCCGCCCTGGGTGGATCGGGCTGCGGAGATGCCGGGAACCAGGCAGCGCCCACCGCGGCGGAGACGCAGCGCGAGGAGGAGCAGATCCGCAAGAACCAGGAACGGATCAAAGTCCTGCTTGAAGAGAACGAAGCCTTGCGGCGGCAGTTGCAAACAACCCCGCCACCTGCCGCGCCGGCGCCGGCGCCGGAAAAACCCTAGTTCGGAAATCGCACCATGGCCGTCATCACGCTCACCACCCCGATCACCGAAGCGCAGATCCGCACCCTGAAGGTCGGTGACACGGTCGAGATCAGCGGCCGGCTCTACACCGGACGCGATGCGGTGCATCATCGCCTGCACCATGGCGAGAAGCCCCCGGTCGATCTCCAAGGCCAGATCATCTACCACTGCGGTCCCGTGATGGTGAAGGACGGGGACCGGTGGCTGTGCAAAGGCGCCGGGCCCACCACCTCGTCACGCGAAGAGCCCTATCAATGGGAGGTCATGCGCGACCACGGCATCCGCGCCGTGATCGGCAAAGGCGGCATGGGTCCCAAGACGCTGGAAGGCTGCATGAAGTACGGCTGCGTCTACCTGCACGCCATCGGTGGCGCCGCGCAGGTGGCGGCCGAGAAGATCACCCGCGTCGACGGCGTCGACTGGATGGACCTCGGCAGCCCGGAAGCCATCTGGCACCTGTGGGTCGAGCGATTCCCCTGCATCGTGACCATGGACAGCCACGGCAATTCGCTGCACCAGCAGGTGTTCGAAGCGTCGGCGGCCGTGCTGGAGCGGCTGAAGGCTTGAGGAGAGTCGGCCGACAGCCGACAGCCGACAGCCGACAGCCGACAGCCGGATTTTCGCCACAGAGCACACAGAGAGCACAGAGGAGAGGGGAGCGCGCTCCCCTCTCCTC
>JANPIY010000767.1:0-2071 GCA_031425255.1 Planctomycetota bacterium | reverse complement strand
CAACTGCGATCTCGGCGAGTCGTTCGGGGCTTGGCGCCTGGGCGACGACGCGGCGATGCTCGACATCGTCACCTCGGCGAATGTTGCGTGCGGGTTTCACGCCGGCGACCCGTCGACATTACGTCGCACGTGTGCGATGGCGGCCGAACGCGGCGTCGCCATCGGGGCGCAGGTCGGCTATCCCGACCTGGTCGGATTTGGTCGGCGGTTCATCGACATCGATCCGCAGGAGTTGCGTGACGCCGTGCTGTATCAACTCGGGGCCCTCGACGGATTCGCACAGGTTGCCGGTGCCGGGGTGTTGTACGTGAAGCCCCACGGTGCCCTGTATCACGCCTGCATGACCCATCCGGCCCAAGCCGAAGCAGTTGCGGCTGCCGCACACGAGTACGACCCGGCAATGGCAGTGCTCGGCCCGGAAGGATCACCGTTGCTCCAGTGTGCCGAAGGGCTGGGGATGGAGCCGGTTTCCGAGGGCTTCGCCGACCGGGCGTACCTCCCCGACGGTGTGCTGTCGCCGCGGTCCCTTCCGGGCAGCGTGCTGACCGACCCCGACGTGGTGGCCGCACAGGCAGCGCAGATTGCAGTGAATGGAGAAGTACGTGCGATGGATGGAACGATGGTGTCCATTCGTGCTCGGTCGCTGTGCCTTCATGGCGACACGCCCGGCGCCGTCGGGCTCGCACGAGCTGTGAGAAGCGCACTTGCAGCTGCCGGCGTTGGCGTGCACGCCTTCGCTCTCTGACGGTCGTCGGCACCACGAATGATCAAGCTCCTGCCAATGGGCGATCGGGCGTTGATCGTGACCGGAATGAACGACCCGGCCGCGTGGGCCAACGAGCTGAAGCAGCGAGTGGAGCACGGGCCGGATCCCTGCTCCACGATTCCCGCAGCGCAGACGGTCTTGGTCGTCTGCGGGTCGCCAGATGCACTGGCCCGCCTGACGCCCATCATGACGTCGAACAATCCAGCGCCGGTCACAGCGACTGCGGCTGACTCGTCGATCGAAATTCCGGTCATCTACGACGGGGACGACCTCGGGCTCGTCGCTCGCGCCACAGGCCTGAGCACCGATCAGGTCGTTGCGCTGCACTCCCAGGCTCACTATTCGGTGGCGTTCTGCGGTTTCGCACCGGGTTTTGCGTATCTCCGGGGGCTGCCGCCAGAGCTTCGAATTCCTCGACGGGCGTCGCCGAGAACTGCGGTACCTGCAGGGTCAGTTGCGATCGCCGATGAGTACTCAGCGGTGTATCCACGGGCCTTACCGGGCGGTTGGCATTTGCTGGGCAGGTCCTCGATGACTCTGTTCGATGCGTCGGCCCCGAACCCTGCCGTGCTCAGGTCGGGCGACGGCGTGCGGTTTCGTCCAGTCGACTCCCTACCACCGAGACCGGAAACGACTCGAAATATCGTTCGGCCCGATGGTGCATTCACGGTGACCTCGGTCGGAGTTGCGACGTCGATCCAAGACCCCGGTCGTAGTGGCCACGCCGATCTCGGCGTTCCACCATCAGGAAGCGTCGACCCGATGCTGGCTGCGACCATCAATCGCTTTGTTGGAAACCAGCCGCACGCGGCCCTGATCGAGACGTGCGGCGGTCTGACGCTCCGTGCGCGGCGGCCGTTGATCATCGCGACGTCCGAGACGATCGCCCCGGTCGCCCTGGGCGCCGGCGACTCCATCAGCGTTGTCGGCGGAGGCGGTCGCCGTTGGCACTACCTGGCGGTTCGGGGTGGTGTGCAGGCCGACCAGGTCTTCGGATCTCGTTCGACGGACACACTGAGCGACCTCGGACCGTCGCCGATCGTGCAGGGCGATTCGTTCGCTGTCGGCCCCGACCCTGATGGGGCAGTGACCGACGCCTCGCCGATTGCCGCGGTGACCGGCACCGTGCGGATCGGTCGTGGTCCTCGACTCGATTGGTTCTCGGCCGACACCTTCGAGGAACTGTCCAGGTCTACTTGCGCGGTGTCAGAGGTGAGCCGGATCGGAGTTCGTCTCACCGGCCCGCGGTTGATCCGGGTGCGCGACGAGGAGCTCCCGAGCGAAGGGCTCATCCGAGGCGCACTG
>JANPIY010000766.1:0-6700 GCA_031425255.1 Planctomycetota bacterium | reverse complement strand
GAACCCGGCCGGGGCCGCGGTCATGGCGTCCGTGTTCGCCTTCGGCCGGACCAGCGTCCTGTCGAACATCGCCACTCTCACCACCACCGCGAGTGATGTGACCAGACCGGGCCAGCCCACGCTCAGTTCGAGTGTCCAGGGCACCTCCCATTGCATCCTGCGTTGGCTCGCGCCGGGCGACGACGGTGCCCTCGGTACGGCCACGTCCTACCAGCTGCGCATGAGCACCACCGACATCACCGACGACCTGACCTTCGCCAGCGCGACCCCGATCCTGACCACGGCCCCCCTGCCGTCGGGAACCCAGGAGCACGTGGTGGTCGGCGGCCTGACCGCCGGCGTCACCTACTACTTCGCCATGACCGCGACCGACGACGCGGGTCTGACCAGCACCCGCTCCGCGACTCTGGCTGTGCTCGTCCCGACCATCGATTCCAGCGCCCCAGGACGGATCACCGACCTCGCGGTGATCGCCACCACGGCGCATACCATCACTCTGCGCTGGACCGCCTCCGGAGATGACGACCTCTACGGGCAGGCCTCCGCCTTCGACGTGCGCTGGTCGGATACCTCGCTGACCACCGGCCTCTTCCGCGCGCTCACCGACAACGTCAGCGGCGAACCGCTGCCGGGCGTCGCCGGCACGGTGCACGAGATGGTGATCAGCGGGCTCCCCGACCAGGCCACCTACTTCCTGGCCCTGACCGTCGCCGATGAGGTGGGGCACACCACCCCGATCTCCAATGTCGTCAGCACCACCACGTCGGACGGGACTGCGCCGGCGGCCATCGGCGATCTCGTCGCCTCGGGGCCCACGACGTCCTCGCTTGCACTGACCTGGACCGCACCTGGCGATGACGGGGCTGTCGGTACCGCCGCCTCTTATGACATCCGCTACAGCACCGCAGCGATCACTGATGCGACCTTCGCCGCCGCGACCGCGGTTGCGGGTGTCGCTGCGCCCCAGGTCGCCGGCACGGTCGAGCACCTCACCCTGAGCGGACTGACCGCGGGCGCGACCTACTACGTGGCGATCCGCAGCAGTGATGAGGTGCCGAACGTCTCGGCGTTGTCGACACCCGCCTCCGGCACCACCAGCGCCCTCGGGGGCGGCCCAGGAAATGGCGGCGGTGGTAGCGGGGGTGGCGGTTGTGGACTCGGTTCCGGCCTGGCGGCGTGGGTGCTGTTCTGCGGTTTACTGCTGACCGCTGCCCTGCGTCCGCGTGAGACCACGTAATGCCTGACGGCCGGCCCGCGAACAACTGTTCGCCACCCGGCCATTCACACCATCGTCAGTGGAACTCCGACAGCGGCTGATCCTCGGCGTGCGACTTGATGAGGCCAAGCAGGACCTCGCGGTCCTCGGTGCCGATCTGCTTGATGGTCTTGCCGAAGATCAGCTCGAGATCCTCGAGCGCATGCGGATCCAATGCTTCCCAGCTGACCAGGAACAAGGTCTCGGGTTCCTCCCACACCGGCATGCAGCGGTAGTGGAACCACAGCGGCTGCGGGCCCAGGGCGGCTAGCAGGCGGGGCGTTTCAACGTACTTCATGCGGGGCTTCCCTGACTCGCTGGTTCGGCGCGCATGACCACGATCATGCGCCTGAGCCGTCGCTGGACAGCGTAACCTCGCCATTCCTTGCCGGCGTCGCGTTCACCTGCCCGGCGTCGCGGCCGGTAATGCCACCACCTGGCGGTCGGCCAGCAGTCGTTGGCGCAGAGCCGCATAGGGCACCGACTGTACCGCCAGCCCGTCGCGCGCCGCGATCACCGCCGCGCTGCCGCAGGCTTGACCGAGCGCCATGAAGGTCCACTCCAGGCGGATGGCGCCATAGGCGACGTGGCTGGACGACGGGCAGGAGGGCACCAGCAGATTGCTGCATTCCGCCAAGCGCGGCACCAGCGCGCGGTAGGCGATGCCGAAGGGCGCCCAGTCATCGCCCCCGAAGACGAAGCCCTCGTTGTAGCACGCACCGTCCTGGACGATGCGCCGCACGTGGTGGGTGTCCGGCGGCCAGTAGGCGACCGCGACTGGGTCATCGACCGGAGTCTGTCCAACGCGGCGGGTGTGGTGCTCGGTGATGACGTAGTCGGCGACCAGACGCCGCGCGTCGCGCACGTAGAATAGCCGCGGCCAACCCTGGTTGTCGCTGAACTCGTCCCGGCAGGTGCCCCACGCCGACCAGCTGGCGCGCACGCCATCGGGGACCGCCGGATCGTTGGCAAGGAACCAGCACAGACCCTGGGTGAACACCCGGTGTTCGCGCAGCACACGCGTGCGCGTGGCGTAGTCGCCCGCGGGATAGGCATGGTTCATGCCGTAGAGGTTGAGCGAGAGGTCGTGCCAACTGCCCAGATCGGTCTTGCCCCGCGGCAGGTTGGCGCTCGGGGCGAAGAGCTTGCCCCCGGCGCGCAGGTAACGCAGGTAGATCTCGTATTGCCGCGGGTCGTAACCCTCCGGCCGGGTGAAGGCCAGGCGGTTGGCGGGGTCTTTGGTGAAGCACAGGCGGAAGCAGTAGCCCTGGATGCGCTGGTCACCGTCGCCAGGCGTGCCGAATGCCTCGTCCTGCACGGTCGGGATCAGGCCGCTCGCCGGATCGCCCGGGATGCGGAAGGGATCGACACGGACCGCGAACTGGCGGTAGGTGTTGCTGCCCCTGATGCCGTTCTTGGTCTCACCGTACCGCGCGTTCGGCTCGCGACCGATGATCGTGCTGATGCCGGCACCGGCCATCAGATCGCCCTCGATGGTGGCATCGATGAACACCGCGGCGCGCACTACCAATCCGGATTCCAGGTGGATGGCCGCCAGGCGCGTGCCGCTCTTCTCCACGCCCATGGGCCCGAGCACCAGGCGCTGGCTGAAGCGCGGCACGATGGCGTGCTCCGCGAGCAGCGCGACGACCACCGCCTGCGCGACGTGCGGCTCGAAGCGGTAGACTGGCGCCTGCTTGCCGTAGGCAGCCCCGATGCGCTGGTAGAACTCCGCCGCCAGCCCACCTACCGCGGCGGAGTTCTTGAACTCTTTGTGGTTGTCGATGTCGGTGCCACCGAGGCCATCGACGCTGATGCCGCCGGCGACGCTGCCAGGCTCCAGCAGCAGCACACGCCGCCCCTCGCGCGCCACCTGCACCGCCGCCATCACCCCCGCCGCGCTGGCGCCATAGACGCAGACCTCGGTGTCGATGCGCTCCGCCGCGCCGGCGGGGGTGGTGAGAGCGGCGGCGTGGGCGGAGACGACCAGGAGGCAGAGCAGCAGCGCGCGGTTGCGCATGGTCAGATGTACCCCGAGTCCCCACGTAACATTCATACCCGGACAGCCGCTGCACCAAGGGCCGCCACCGTCGTCCCGGCGTCGTAGACGCAGCCGCCCCAGGTGCCCCCGCTGAGCTGCTGCAGCGCGGCCCACAGTTTCGTGTCGTCGGGCAGCGCCGGGTGCGGCGCGAGATCTTCGCGGGGACCGCGCCGTAACAGTTCGGCAGCTCCCCAGGCGACGTCGTGATCGCCGCTGGCGTCGCCGATCAGGTCGACGGTGCCCTCCTGGGCATCGCGATCGACGACGATGCGGATGCGATCGCCATCGCGCAGGCGGCCGATGGGACCGTCGGCGAGCGCCTCGGGGCCGACATGGCCGATACACGCGCCGGTGCTGACGCCGCTGAAGCGTGCGTCGGTGAGCACCGCCACCTGCTTGCCATACGGGATGTGCTTCAGCGCCGAGGTCACCTGGTAGATCTCCTCCATGCCGGTCCCCAATGGGCCGCCACAGCACAGCACGACGATGTCGCCGGCCTTGACCGGTCGCTCGCTCAGGCCCTTGATCGCGGCCACCGCGTCCTTCTCGCGCACGAACACCCGCGCCGGTCCGGTCTTGCGGTAGACGTGATCGGCATCGACCACGCTCGGGTCGATGCTGGTGGCCTTGATCACCGCGCCCTCGGGGCAGCAGTTGCCGGAGAGGAAGGCGATGGTGCCGGTCATGCCACGCGCGCGCGCGCGCTCCGGCGCCATGATCACGTCGTCGGGATCGATGCCGTCGGCGGCGAGGCGCTCGCGCAGCGCCTGACGCCGCGCTGAATTCTCCCACCACGCCAGCACGTCGCCCAGGCGCTGGCCGCTGGCGGTCATGACGTCGAGCTTGAGCAGGCCGAGCGCGCGCAGGTGCAGCATGACCTCGGGCACGCCACCGGCGAGGTAGACGCGGACGGTGGGATGGTTGCTCGGTCCGTTGGGCAGCGCATCGACCAGGCGCGGCACGCGGCGCATCAGCGTCAGCCAGTCGGCGCGCGTCGGTCGGCGCAGGCCCGCGGCATGGGCGATCGCCGGCAGGTGCAGCAGTGCATTGGTCGAGCCGCCGACCGCGGCGTAGGTCGCCATGGCATTGTGCACCGCATCGTCGCTCAGGATCGTCGCCGCGGTGATGCCGACCCGGCGTTGATGGACGACCGCCCGCGCCGAGGCGCGCGCCAGCTCCAGCCAGATCGCCTGGCCCGAGGGCGCCAGGGCCGAGTGCGGCAGTCCCAGGCCCAGCGCCTCGCCGATCACCTGCATGGTGGCGGCGGTGCCGAGGAACTGGCAGCCGCCCCCAGGGGTAGCGCAGGCGCGGCAGCCGAGTTCCGCCGCATCCTTCAGGCTGATGGTGCCGTGTGCATAACGCGCCCCGATCGACTGGATGGTGCCGGCGTCTTCGCCCTGCGTCGGCGGCAGCGTCACGCCTCCGGGCACGAACACCGCCGGCGGGTCGCGACAGCCGGCGAGCGCCATCAGCATCGCCGGCGCGCCCTTGTCGC
This sequence comes from Planctomycetota bacterium, assembly GCA_031425255.1. Lineage (GTDB taxonomy): Bacteria > Planctomycetota > UBA11346 > UBA11346 > UBA11346 > BOG-1363. Next base: position 1,909 of record JANPIY010000766.1, on the reverse strand, counting down.
AGGTGGCGATGCCGATGACGCCCTTGCGCGATGGCAGGGAACGGATGAGCCGGCGCAGCACCACCGCCGCGTCGTTGCGGTAGGGCAGGCTGTCCATCATGCCGGTGGTGCCCTGGCTGCGGCCATCGCACGGGTCGGTCACCGCGCCGGCGAAGGGGATGATGTTGGCGCTGCGCAGTTCCTCGGCCGCCGCCTGCACCAGCAGGGCGACCTCCCAGTGGCCGGTGTGATAACCCAGCGCCAGCGGAGTACCGTCCGGGCGGCGGATGCCGCCGGCGGTGGAAAGGATGAGCACCTGGTCGCGCCCGAGCTCGGACGGCGTCCAGCCCATCGCCGCATTCTGGGTCATGCCGAAGAGCTCGCCGCTCGGCGCATTGAGCAGCAGATCATGCGTCAGCGGCAGCGATCCGGCCGGCCCGGCGGCGTGCGTACGCAGGTCGCTGAACAGCTCGCCACGGTAGAGCGTATCGAGGTCGAGATCAGCCATGGCGCGCTTCCCCAGGGGCGCCGATTGCAGAACCGGCACGGCCCGAGTCAACGAGGTGCCGGGCGGCCACCCACCGCCGGTCCCCGACCGCCACCACCCATCCCAGGAGCGGACCTCTGCGCCAGCGCGGCAAAACCACTTAACGCCACCACCGCGACCCGGTATCCATCCCCTGCCCGCCCCGTGCCCCGATCGGATACGCCATGTCCCTGCCCGCCCTCCGTCTGCCCCGCTGGGCCTTCGCCACCCTGACCTCCTGCGCCCTGATCGCGCCGGGCTTCGCGGCCGACGACATCGTCTTCCTCGCCGGTGGCCGCAGCCACGGTCCGGGAGAGCACGAGTTCAACGCCGGCTGCCAGATCCTGGCCAAGGCGCTGAACGAGCAGAGCGGGCTCGCCATCACCGCCCGCGTCATCCAGGGCTGGCCCAAGGACGAACAGGTCCTCGACGGCATCAAGACCCTGGTGATCTACGCCGACGGCACCAGCGTCGTCGGCAAGGGTTGGACCAAGGTCGACGCCTTGGCCAAGCAGGGCGTCGGCATCATGTTCATGCACTACGCCGTCCATCCCTCGGCGGCGGATGGCGAGAAGTACTATCGGCCGTGGATCGGCGGCGCCTTCGAAGACGGCTGGTCGGTCAATCCGCACTGGGTCGCCGACCTCAAGGCCCTGCCCGATCATCCGGTGTCGCGCGGCGTCAGCGGCACGGTGCAGGCCTACGACGAGTTCTATTACCACATGCGCTTCCAGGCCGACCGCGCCAAGGTCCTCGACCTGGTCACGGCGATGCCCACCCGCGAGCGGGTGAAGAAGTACATCAACCTGTGGAACCAGCACGGCGTCGCCGGACTCGGCCAACCGCAGACCCTGATGTGGGGCATCGAGCGCGCCGACGGCGGCCGCGGCGTCGGCTTCACCGGCGGCCACTACCACCGCAACTGGGCGCTCGATGGCTTCCGCACGCTGGCGCTCAATGCCATCGTCTGGACGGCGAAGATCGAGGTGCCCAAGGATGGCGTGAAATCCAGGCCGCTGAGCGAAGACGAGCTCAACGCCAATCTCGACACCAAGGGCGCCACGCCGCCCCGCCTGACCGTGCCCAAGGTCGGCGAGTTCGCCGCCATCCCCGCCGCGACGGTGCAGGCCGAGCGCGAAGCGAAATTCCCGGCAACTCCTGGCAAGGCCGCGGCACCTGCACCCGCTCCGCCGGCCAAGACGCCGGCGCCGACCGCGGTGGTCAAGCCGCTGTTCGAGAGCCCGCTGCTGACCAGCACCTCCCTGCCCCGTCTGATCGAGATCGACGTCGCGCTGACCGATGCCAAGGAACTCTACCTGGCGGTCAGCGACGAGGGCGACATCAGCTGCGACTGGGCCGACTGGCTCGAGCCGAAGCTGGTGTTGGCAGACGGCTCGAGCCGGG
>JANPIY010000765.1:0-3186 GCA_031425255.1 Planctomycetota bacterium | reverse complement strand
GCGCTGGGGCAAGGTCAGACGGAAGATTTCGGTCGTCCTTTCGGCAGCACGCCGCAATTGCGGTGCGATGGGATCGGCCGACAACAATAGATAAGCGGCGAGCGGTATCAGTAAGACCAGGAACAGGGCGAGGGCGATCATGAGCATGGAAGTCTCCCGAGGAGGCCGGTCAGAGTGCAGTGACACGATCGCCTTCAAGACAATTTTCTGATGAGTCATGATGCACATCTGGACAAGATGCGACTTACGCCCGGGTGCGACCGGTGTCGTTCTCCCACTTCGCTCCGCACTCCGCACTTCGTACTTCGCACCGTGTAGTCCGAGCCTGCACCACGCAACGCCGCAGCGGCCCAACGAGTGATTTTGCGATGCCCTCTCCCGTAACCACGCGTACCTGCCATCACGATGCACCTATGAATTGGCACAGGGATCGCTGATCCCCAGCGGGAGGCGGCTGCCTACAGGAGAGCACCTCACGCACTGATCGTAGGCCTGCCCCAGTGGCACGCGCAGAAAGTCACTGCATCACTGAGGAGCCACGCGACGCCTGCAGGAAAACTTCGCCAGAAGGGACCCATGGCCGAGCACTGACAGCCGCCTCCCACTTGTTTTTGGTCGTGAGTTCACCTGCGGATGAGTGCTGAGCGTCGCTAATGAGCCTCGTCAATCCTGTTTAATCACAGGATGAGGTTGACCGACCTCACGTGAGGAACTGAACATGCCGGATGATGATGACACCAGGCCGCAGAACGAAGCTCAGCACCCCTGGACCGTGCTCGTCGAAGCAGGGAAGATCGTTGGCCGATACCAGGCAGTGGACACTCATCCCGTTGGCTGCGGACCGACCCGCATCTCATTGCATGGAGTGAAGATCCAGGTCTATCAGCTCGCTGCCACGCGAGGTCCGCCGCCGCCTGTCGGCACCTATGTAGATCCGATCCGCTTGGGATGGTCGAATTGAGGGGAGGACGTTCCATGCAATCCGTGAGCACGAACGAAGGCAGCACGAGAACACCTCCAGCGACACGTCGCTGGATCGCTTTGGTGCAGGCCGGCATGCTGGTCGGTGTCTATGCGGCCGAAGAGGCGGAGGCCGCCGACCGCGCTGCGATGCGACTCACCCTGGCGGGCGGTCGTCATGTGAATGTCTATGAGATCGATTCCAGTCAGGCACCACCTCCTCCGCTCGGAACCCACGTCGATCCCGCGCAGCTCGGCTGGATGGACGTCGATTCCTGAGGCCCGTCGTCCTGCTGACCCAGAGTGTCGAAGTTCGATGCTCCTGGGTGATGAACTCCAAGTCTCACAGACCGGGGTCGACCTTGACGCCGCACGGCGGTTATCGGCATGCCACCTCGCGTCGCGTGAGGCTAACTGGCGAATCATGGGTGCGTCTATCGGCCCTATAGACGACCGCTCCATCGCCTAGGCTGCGGCCATGACGCAGACCCAGCTCCATCGTGTGGTGATCCTCGGCGGCGGCTTCGGGGGCCTCCAGGCGGCCCTGACCCTGCGCCGCGCCGCGGTCGCGATCACCCTGGTCGATCGGCGAAATTTTCACCTTTTTCAACCGCTGCTCTATCAGGTCGCCACCGGGGTCCTGTCGCCGGCGAACATCGCCTCGCCGCTGCGCAGCCTGGTGAAGAAGCAGGCCAATGCCCAGGTGCAGTTGGGTGAGGCGATCGGACTCGATGCGCGTCGCCGCGTGCTCCGCCTGCGCGATGGGGAATTGCCCTACGACACGCTGATCATCGCCGCGGGCGCGCGGCACCATTATTTCGGTCACCCGGAATGGGAGCGTTTCGCCCCTGGGCTGAAGACCATCGAGGATGCCACCGGCATCCGCCGGCGCATCTTCGCCGCTTTCGAAGCGGCGGAGCGGGAAGCGGACGCGATGCGGCGCGCGGCCCTGCTGACCTTCGTGGTGGTGGGCGGAGGTCCCACCGGCGTCGAACTGGCGGGGGCGCTGGCCGAAATCGCACGCCACACCCTGCCGCGTGAATTCCGTCACATCGACACCGCCACCGCGCGCATCCTGCTGGTCGAAGCTGGACCGCGGATACTCACGGGGTTTGCGCCCGAGCTGTCGGACAGGGCGGCGGCGGCGCTCGCCGCCCTGGGCGTGACCGTGCGCCTCGCCACCGCGGTGGCGGGCATCGCCGCCGATCATGTGCTGTTGCGCACCGGTACCTCCGAGGAACGCCTCGACACCAGCACCGTGGTGTGGGGCGCCGGCGTCCAGGGTTCGCCCATCGGCCAAGCCATCGCCGATGCGACCGGCGCCGCGCTCGACCGCGCCGGACGCATCGCGGTTGGTGCCGACTGCACCATCGCCGGCCATCCCGACATCATGGTCATCGGCGACATCGCACACGTCGGTGGTCTGGAGACCCCGCCCCTGCCCGGCGTGGCGCCGGTCGCCATGCAGCAGGGCACCTACGTCGCCCAACTCATCCGCGCACGGCTGGAACAGCGCACCCTGCCGCCGTTCCGCTACCGCGACCCCGGAAGCATGGCCACCATCGGCCGCCGCCTGGCGATCGCGCAGATGGGACGCTGGAAGCTCTCCGGCACCCTCGCCTGGCTCGCCTGGCTGTTCGTACACCTCATGGCCCTGGTGCGCTTCGAGAACCGCCTGCTGGTCTTCGCCCAGTGGGGCTGGCACTACCTGACCTGGAACCGCAATGCGCGGCTGATCACCGGTGAGCGGGCAGAGGTTGCGGAGGAAATGCCCAGCCGAACAACTCGGTGATCCTCATCTCGTTCATGAGCCCCCGCAGGGGGCGCCCAACGTCCAGCCCAGCACTTCAGTGCTGGGAATCTCGGAAAAATCATGTTCCAGTCCCGCAGGGACGCCGCCGCTCGGAGGTGCTTCAGCGCCGACCAGACCACGACCAATCCCTCCTATCCCCAGACCTGCCGTTCATCCCACGTGATCCCTTGTCGCGTCAGGAAATCCCGGAACTCGTCCTGGAAATTTTGTTGCCGATGGTGCTCTTCCTGACGACGGATGTAGGCGATGGTCGGCTCGACCAGGGATTGGGCGATGCTGAAGGCCCCGTAACCCTCCTGCCAAGCGAACTCACGGAGAGGGAAATAGGTGTCGTTGATCCATCGCGACGAAGTTCCCTTCAACAGGCGCAGGCAATCGGCGATCGATATGGTCGCGGGTACCGAGATCAAGAG
>JANPIY010000764.1:0-2736 GCA_031425255.1 Planctomycetota bacterium | reverse complement strand
AATACACAGGCCAGTGCTGACAGAATCCACCCAGACCCGGGGGATGTTCCGGAATCTGCAGGTCCGCACTGCGCAGGGCGGATTCCTGCGCACGGAATTCAAAGCTGTCGCAGGTTATGACTCCAGAGTCCACACCTGCTGGCGGCACGATCCGCACCTGTTCGATCGGACTGTGCGCAGGAGAAAGCGTCGGAGAAAGCCACGCATCGGCAATGAACTGGATCATCAGAAAGCGCCAGCCACTAAAATTGAGTCCAAACTGGAATTGGTACCCTGGCTTTCCCGCGGCGATGTCGGCCGCACTCCCAGCCTGAAAGAGCAACCGGCCAGGTTGTGGTTTGGCACTGTAGATCCACCCGTGCATTCCCGCCGCTGGCTGCGTGGCTGGCGTCAATGCGAGAGCTTTAATCCGCAGTGAAGACCCGGCCTTCCACGTCCACGTCAGCGATTGAGATGACCGTTTCACCAGACGATCGTCAACTTGGATGCCCCCACCCTCCGCCGCCTCCCAATGCTCAAAAGGTGAGGTATCAGCGACCTGGGAAGCACTGGTCATAAGTCCGCCTTACCGACGAAGACATGAGGAAGTAGAGGTTTGAAAGAGGTCGAATAGGAGCGTATGACGAAATTCTTCTCCCAACTATTTTGGGGGACGACACCACGTGCATGTGCACACCACCTACAATGAAACGCTCCCACACACTTCTCCTTCATCGCACCTGTTCTCCAGTTGAATTTTAATGCCTTGAAAACCACAGCTGGGTCGCAGCTGTGGTTTTCAAGGTAAAGGAACTTCTTCCAAGCCGGCGAGCAGACGACGCAAGCACGCCGCCTCGCGGGGGACGTTGGCAACCTCATCACCAGGAATGAACTCGAGCAAGGCCGCCTGCCCCGCATGTCGGCGCGCTGCGGTTGCCAAAAAGCGCGACCAGCGGCTGGCGCCTGCGGCCAGGGGTCGCCGTTCGGCGGTAGACGGCCACCAGTGAAAAACATGCAGATGTTCAAGCCACGGCGCGACCGCATTCAGGCTCGCCAAACAAACCTCGTCTGTCTCGGCATGTGGTGCTTGCCAATGGCAGCCCAGGACTGGGTGTGCCGCCTCGCTGCCCAATAAAAGCACCGTTGAGGCCGCCGTTGAGGTCAAGGTGCCGTCATGGCTTTCGAGCGATAAGCGAAGACCGTATTTCGCTGCCGTGTCGGCCGCGCGCAGCAACGCGTCGGCCACGCTGCGTCGGGTGGCCATGGGCGCAAAACGACCATCGACTTCGCCGGCCCATATTCGGACCACCGGCGCTCCGAGCGCCTGCGCTGTCGCCAAAACCTCGGAGATCGGAGGCGCAAGGTCCGAGCCTGCCCGCCAATACGAACCATAAGAAACACTGCGCAGGCCATGTTCATTGCTGATCCGCGCAACTGCTCGCGCATGCGCCAGATCCCCCACTGGGACATGGATGTCTCCACCCCACTCGATTGCGACCAGTCCGGCCTCGGCTGCCAAACGTGCGATATCCGCAACCGCGAGTGCGCGAAAGGAGACGGAGCAGAGTCCCGGTAAAAGCGCATCGGTAGTGGTTGTCATGTTCGCACCCCATGTTGCTCCATCTCCGCCACTCGACCTAAGGCCTATGCCCTGATCTTGCAGGCAAACCTTGACCTCGACCTAAATGATATATTATATATGATATCGATTTATACAATTCCAAAATGCGACAGTCGATGCATGCCCCTCCATTTTTCACAGTCTCTTTCAAAGCGGTCATGCCATGAGCACCATCTCCATCACGCACGCCACCATCGACCTTGGCCGCTATTTTTCTGACGAGGACCTCGCCCGCTTACGCTCGGAAGCCACCGTGCACGTGCTGGGCGAACTCGACCAAGCCGGCATCGACGCAGCGTTGGCCAACAGCGACATTCTGCTCGGCTCGTGGGGCATGCCGATACGCGACGCCGCCTTTCTCGCCAAGGCCCCGTGCCTACGTGCAGTTTGTTATGCCGCCGGCTCGGTGAAGAATTTCGTGACCCCGGCGAGCTTCGCGCGCAAGGTGCTCATCACCACGGCGATGCATGCCAACGCGGTACCGGTTGCCGAGGTGACCGTGGCTTTAATTACTCTCGCCAACAAGGGCTGGTTCCAAGCCATCGATGCAAGCAGGTCGCGACGCATGCATTCCGACCGGCCACCGCATGCAGGTAACTACCGGACTCGCGTCGGCCTGATTGGCTTCGGAGCAATCTGCCGCCTCGTTGCAGAGAAACTGCAGCGCATGGAGCTGCACATCGAGGTCTACGACCCATACGTACAGGACGCTGAACTCACCGCCTACGGTTGCACTCGTCAAGTCGACTTGGTCCAGCTCGCCCGCAACTGCCAGGTCATCAGCCTGCATGCACCAAACATCCCCGCCACTCGCCACATGCTGTCCACTGCGTTCTTTCAAGCGATGCGCGACGGCGCCACCTTTATCAACACCGCGCGCGGCGCCCTGGTCGACGAATCCGCGCTGATCACCGAACTGCACGCTGGCCGCATCGTCGCCCACCTCGACGTCACCGATCCCGAGCCGGCGATCCCAGACAGTCCACTATGGAGCATGCCAAACGTGTATCTCACCCCACACCTGGCCGGCAGCAGCAGCGGCGAAATCCGACGCATGGGCCAGCTGGCGATCGATGAATGCCTGCGCTTCATCCGCGGCGAAAATCCTCGTTTTCCCGTCACTGAAGCGATGCTCG
>JANPIY010000763.1:0-2746 GCA_031425255.1 Planctomycetota bacterium | reverse complement strand
CTGACGGAAGCCCAGATCCCGGGAGTCTTCAGCGCCGCGGCCGCGGCCGTTCGCGCCTGCCGTCAGGCCTGAGACCACGGAAAGCAGAAGAGATATTCACCACAGAGCGCACAAAGCGCACAGAGCAGAAAAATGCCTTCCTCTGTGCGCTCTGTGCGCTCTGTGCGCTCTGTGGTGAATATCCGGCTGTTTGCTGTTGGGCTTCCGCTTCCGCCAGCAAAAAACAACGCGGCGCCCGGGAATTCCTAGGCGCCGCGTTCATCGTTCAGCAGGACGGTCGGTCCGCTCAGTAGCGTGCGCCGCCACCGCCGCCGCCGGCTCCACCACCGTAGCCGCCGCCGCTGCCGCCACCGGCTCCACCACCGTAGCCGCCGCCACCGCCTTCACGACGTGGCGGGCGACCACCACCGCCGTAGCCGCCACCGCCGCCGGCACCGCCGGCACCGCCGCCGGGCTGGCGGGGTTCCGCTTCGCGGACACGCAGGGCACGACCTTCGAAGTCCTTGCCGTTGAGCGCATCAATCGCGGCCTTGCCTTCGGCCGGATTGGTCATGGTGACGAAACCGAACCCACGACTGCGGTTGGTTTCGCGATCCATGACGACCTTGGCGCGTTCAACGGCGCCGTGGGCAGCGAACATGTTCGTCAAGCCTTCATCGTTGACCGACCAGGGCAGGTTACCGACGTAGAGTTCCACAGAATCCTCGCATCTGGCGCGAAAACGCCTCAAGCGGCGCTGGTTTGCGCCTTGGGTGAGCCGACAACGTGCTCGGGTGATCGGCAATCCAAGTAGAATTTGGGGTGTGTTCACCGGATCTTCCCCAGGTGAGTCAAGGAGAGGGAAGCGGGTTGGACATCTTCGGCCCGGAAATCGTTATGTGGTCCCGTCGGGCGAGGTCGTCAGTGCGCTAATTGCTGGAGGCGCACCAGTTCCGCATAGTCGCCGCCGCGGGCGATCAGTTCCTGATGAGTGCCGGATTCGACCACCGTCCCACGGCGGGGATCCTCGAGACCATCGCGGGTCATGGCGCCAGCCATGACGTGGATCCGGTCGGCGTGCTGCACGGTCGCCAAGCGATGAGCGACCACCACCACCGTGCGACCGCGCATCAGTTCAGCCAACGCCGCCTGGACATGGCGTTCGCTGTCGGCATCGAGCGCGCTGGTGGGTTCATCCATCAGCAGGATCGGAGCGTCGCGCAGCAGGGCGCGGGCGATGGCCACCCGTTGCCGCTGGCCGCCAGAGAGCCGTGAGCCGCGGTCACCGACCTGGGTCTCGTACCCCCGGCCACCTTCCAGGGCGAGGATGGCATCGTGGATGTGGGCACGCCGGGCCGCATCCTCGACGTCCTGCTGCGTCGCCTCCGGTCGGCCGTAGCTGATGTTGGCGTAGATGGTGTCGTTGAAGAGGAAGCTGTCCTGCTGGACGATGGCGAAATGGCGCGCCAGGGAGTCGACCTGGAAATCCCGCACATCGATGCCGTCGAAGGTGATGCGCCCGGCGCTGACGTCGTGGAAGCGCGGCAGCAGATCGAGCATGGTCGACTTGCCGGCGCCGGAGGGACCGACCAGGGCGGTAGTCTTGCCGATCGGGATCTCCAACGAAACCCGATTGAGCACCGCTTCGGCATCCGCCTGGTAACGGAAGCTCACCGATTCCAGGCGGATGGCTTCGCGTGGCGGCTCGCAGGGCTGGGCCCCGGCGCGATCGGCGATGGCGCTGTGCTGATCGAGCAGGGTGTACACCCGTTCGACCGACGGCAGCTGCTCCTGCACGTCACCCCACGTGCGGATGACTTCGCGCACCGCGGTGATCAGGCGTGCCAACGCACCGATGCCGAGAAAGAGCAGGCCGGGTTCCAGCCACTGGCGACCGATGAGCCAGCCGGCGGCGATCAGGCCCAGCCCACAGATGGCGAAGATCGCCGCGCCGGTGACCGCGTCGGATTGCGCGCGCGCACGCGCGACGCGCATGTTGTCATTGAACAGCAGACGGTTGTGCGCGGCATAACGCAGATGCTCGCGTTCGGTCGAGCCCATCGCCTTGATCACCTTGATGCCGGCGGTGATCTGCTCGAGCACGCTGAAGTTCGCCACCAGGGTCTGCCGTGCCCGCTGACTGCGCTTGCGCGTGCGCCGCACCAGCGGAACCAGGATGAGAATCACTGGCAGGATGATCAGCAGGATGCCGACGCCGAGCCGCCAGTCGGTGTACATCACCCAGGCGATGATGCCGAGCGACTCCAACGGGCGTTGGATTAGCTTCCCGTAGAGCGCCTTCTGGAGATGCAGCACGCCGCTGAGGTCGGTGGTCAGGCGGGTGAGCAGATCGCCCCGGCTCAGCGCATGGTGATAGGCGAGGTCGAGGCGCACCAGATGACCGAGCACGCGGCTGCGCAGGTCCTGCATCGTGCGATTCGCCACCCATTGGCCCGCCCACCAGGCCAGGTAAGCCGCCAGTGCGGATACCGGCGTCAGCAGCAGCAGAGTGAGGCCGAGTTCGCTCAAGCCACCAGTGGCGTCGAGCAGATCAGCGATCTCCGCCTGGCTGGCCGCGGCACCCTTGGCGGTGGCGTCGGCTGCACCCTGAGCGCGCCCGAGGAAAGTGATGAATGGCCCCAACTGGGTCAGCAGGAACGCCATCAGGGCGCCGGTCCCGGCCGAGCCGAGCAACGACAGCAGGATCATCCAGCGGTAGCGCCAGCCCTGGGCCAGTACCTTCCTCATCAAGCGACCATCACCTGCC
>JANPIY010000762.1:0-8015 GCA_031425255.1 Planctomycetota bacterium | reverse complement strand
ACGCAGAGGGCGCAGAGTGGAGAGTTTTTCAGCTCTGCGCCCTCTGCGTCCTCTGCGGTTGGACAGGTTCCCGAGCGGACCTGCGTGCGCTGGTTCAGATCCCGTCGTGCTGCATCGCCAGCAGGCGGCCGAAGACCCGTTCACCATCGCGCAGGCCGCTGTGCTCGTACTCGTTGGTCAGCCAGCTCTTGAGGTTGCCGATGGCGGCGGCGGTGCGTTCGGACAGCAACCGCGGGACGTACATGTCCTCGGCGTAAATGGCGGCGGCGACCGGGACGGTATTGGCCGACAGGCGCGCGGAATCATACAGCGCCGGCCACGCATCATCGTTCGCGAGCAGGTCGGCGGCTTTCTGCAGCGACCGCAATTGCGGATACTCCTCGAACATCCATGGGTAGATCATCTCGCCGCTGAACGATGGCGCCGCACCACGCGACCACTCGGTGGCGGGGAACTCGGCGCGGATGCGCTGTGCTGACCAGCGTGAGGCGAAGCCCTGGGTGTAGCACATCTCGTGCAGGATGGCGAAGATCGGATTGGTCTCGAACGGCTGGAGGTTCTCCAGCGCACGCAGGAACGGATAGGCGATCTCGCTGCCGGCGGCGGTGCGGCAGAACGCTCCTTCGAGCAGGTGGTGGAGGTTCTCCATCCCATCATCCATGCCGAGCAGGAAACCCAGTTGCTGGAAACGCCGCGGCGACAGACGACCGCCAGTGGGCAGCAGGACCTCGTGCTGCTCGAGGTGTTCGAGGATCTGGCTGCACAGCTCCTGGTCGCGGGGGTAACGCGCGAAGAACTTCGCCGTCTTGCGCGCGACCTCCGGGTAGGTCTGGCGGTAGTAGTCATCGGGGTGGCCGCTGAGCGGAGGCAGCCCGCCGGTGATGAAAACCTCGCGCAGGGCTTCAGGAAAGAACGACAGGTAGGTGACGGCGCAGAAGCCGCCGTAGCTCTGCCCGAGCAGGCTCCACTGGCTCTCATCACCCAGCAACTGGCGGCGGATGATCTCGGCGTCGCGCACGATGCTGTCAGCGCGGAAATGTTTGAGATAGGAGGCCTGCCGCGCGGGGTCACCCAGACGCACCAGGGTCTGCGGCAGGATGACCGCGCTGCGGCCATTGCCGCGCGAGTCCAGCAGCAGGACGTGGTAATCCTCCAGTGCCTTCTTGATCCATCCCGAGTTGGTCGACGGGCGCGGCCCTGGGAACCCAGGGCCGCCCTGGAGATACAGCAGCCAGGGGCGCTCGGGTCCGCTCTTGTCGCGGTGACGCAGGGCGCGGGCGAAGAGCGTGATCTGCTCACCGCCTGGGGCGTCATGGTCGAGCGGCGCGTTGAATTCGTAATCGGAGACGATCATCCCGTGGTGCCGGACGACGTTGATCGGTTTCGAAGAAAATGCTGGGCTCATGGCTCGCCGGTGGGGATATGGTCGGGGGATAAAACGATGACCCGGGATCGTGCTGCCTGCCGGTGCGTACGGCAACCATCCAGGAACGTGGGCATGTACAGATGGTCGCACCGGAGGATGGCCGCCGGCGGGCAGGGCATGACCGTCTGCCTCAGAGGGGGAAGGTCGGACGAAAATGATCAAGCGCCCTCGGGCTTGCCCGGTACGCCTCATACGCGCGTCCTGAGATTGGCGCTCCTGCACCGGCTTCTTGCTCTTTTCCGCCGTACCATCCGCCGAAAAACGAAACCTCCCCATGAACAAACGCTCATCCACCGTGCGCTCCTCATCCAGCCTCCGGCAGACCACCGAAGCATGGCGACGGGCGACCATGCAGGCGATCGCCAACCCGCTGTTCGCCGAGGCGATGTTCGACTGCGTCCCCGATGTCGTATTCTCGATCAAGGACCGCGAGGGCCGCTATATCTGCATCAGCCAGGCCTGTGTCGACCGCTGCGAGCTGCTCGATCGGGCCTCCGCCATCGGCCGTACCGCCCATGACCTCTTCCCCAAGCACATGGCCGACCGCTACGTCGAGCAGGACACGCGCCTGTTCCGCACCGGCAAGCCGATCATCGACAACCTCGATCTCACGCTCTACCCCGACCGCAGCCCCGGCTGGTGCATCACCAACAAGTTTCCCCAATACAACGCCAAGGGCGAACTCATCGCCCTCGCGTGCGTCTCCAAAGACCTCGTCGATCCAGGGCGCAACAGCCTGGTCGACCAGCAGTTCGCCGGGACCATCGATTACATCCAGGAGAACTACGATCAGCCCCTGAGGATCCCAGCCCTGGCGCGTATGGCGGGCCTCTCATCGGGACAGTTCGAACGGCGGATGAAGGGCATCTTCCACATCTCGGCGGTGCACTTCCTGATCAAGACCCGCATCCACCAGGCCTCCTTGGCGCTGGCGCGGGAGGACCGCTCGATCGCCGACATCGCGCTCTCCTGCGGCTTCTGCGACCAGAGCGCGCTGTCGCGCCAATTCAAACAACTCACCGGCCTGACCCCGCGCGAGTATCGCCTGCTGATGCGCGGCGAAGATGCGGCCGCGGCCGGCTGATCGATACCTGACGCCCAAAGGCAAGACCGCGGGAGATGCTGCACGCTCTGCGGCGCGGTAGGGCCTCCCTTGATCCAAAGCGGTCCGGCGCTCTTGGCAGGATTCCCTGCGCGCGAGCGCGATCCGATGCAAGACCTCGCCTTGAAGACGCCATGGTGGTCACCTCGGGAGGTCAGCTCCCGCGCCCGTGACCGTGTCGGCCCCGGCAGCCCAGCGGACGCCCACCCGCATGACGGTGACCGCCATGACACCTGCGATCCTGACATCCGTGCCCTGCGCAGCGCTGCTGCAGGCCCTGCTGGTCGTCACCCTGGTGAGCGGTTGCGCACCCGCGCCGCTGACGGGCGGCGAGGCGGCGACGGACAGGAATCAGCACCGGCATGAGCAGATGCAGGCGGCGGTGGACAAGCTGCGGCGCAAGCACAAGGAGACCCTGACCTATGACCTCGACGATGAGCGCGGTCTCATCCTCGCCACCGCCCTCGATGAGCGTGGCCGGCGCGAGGCCCGCGAGCGCGTGGTGGCACTGGTCGAGGCTCTGCGCGGCGGGCTGTTCCGGCAGGCGACCAATCGCCTACTCACCGTGGTGATCCCGGCGCGCTGGGCCAATCCGAGGGTCACCGGCCATTTCTACCCGCCGGCCTACGTCGATGCGGCGAACATCGGGTCCACGCTGCGGCACGAGATCACCCATGCGGTGCACTACGCCGATCAACGTGCGCGCGGCCAGGAGCATCCGGTGTGGTTGATGGAGGGGCTCGCCCGGCTCCATGAGGATGCCACCGTGGCCGACGGCGTGGTCACGCCGTGCCTGACCCACCGCATGGTGGAATTGCAGGCCGAGCTCGCCGCCGGCAGGATCCATCCCTTCCCGGTGCTGCTGGCGCTCGAACACCGCGCCTTCACCAGCCGGCACTACGCGCAGGCCGGAGGGATGTTGCTGTACCTCTCGATGAACGGGCACCTGCAGCGCTTCTACGACCTCTACACCGCTGGCCATGCGCAGGACGCCAGCGGGCGGGTCGCACTGGAGGCGGTCTGCGGCAAGCCGCTGGCGGAGATCCAGCAGGACTGGCTCGCCTGGGCGCTGGCCCTGCCACCCGCGCTGCCGCTACCGAACGACGGGCGGCCCTCGCTCGGCGCGTCCTTCATCCCGTTCGCGGACGGCATGCGGATCGACCAGCTCGCCGCCGCTGGCCCGGCGGCTCAGGCCGGACTGCTGGCGGGCGATGTCCTCATCACCGTCGACGGGGTCCGCATCATCACCGAGGACGACCTCATCCCGGTGGTGTTCACGCATCCCATTGGCGCCAGCCTGACGCTGGAGTTCCGCCGAGGCGGCTCCTACCTCACCACGCGCGTCACCATCGGCCGTGGCATCACGGCACCCGCCCCCCCTGCGGCGGAGGAAGCCACCGCCGACTGAACACCAGCGCGCTTGCGAGGATTCTCCGGAGAATCCCGGGATCGCGTCCAAGAAGCCGGGCAGCCCTGAGCGATGCTGAGGCAGATCCCACGGGTGGGGAGGGGCCAAGCCATGCGCTCAGTATCCGACCGTGCCGCCGTGTCGGCGACGTCGTGCCTGCGTTTCAGCCTCCTGGGCCTGGTCCTGCTCGCGGCGGTGGAAGCCCAGGCGGCGGGCGTGCTCGACCAGCGCGCCCAACTCGCGCGCTGGACGTGGTGGGACCAGCGCGACTGGGACTGGTACGAGCGCACCAGCCCGTTCTGCGAGTCGCCGGACCAGCGCTTCGACCAGACCTATTATTACCGCTGGGAGCTGGTGAACCGTCACCTGGTCTATGCCTCGGCCGCCGACGGATATGTGGTCGGTGAGTTCCTCGACCGCCCGCATGGCGACCGCCCTCTGGGAGTAAGCTGCGCAGCCCTCGGCCGTCAGCTCGCCGAGCTGCGCTGGGCCAGGGACCGGCGGTACAGCGAGGACTTCGCACGCTGGTGGTCGATTCCCGCGTCGTGCGCACGCGGCTCGTCCAACTGGTATGCGCACGCGGTGTGGGGTCTGTTTCAGGTCAGCGGTGAGCGCGCTTTCCTGCGCCAGATGGTGCCGCACCTGATCCGCCACTACGACGGCTGGATGGCCGAACGCTGGGATCCGCAGACCAGTCTGTTCCGTTGCAGCGGTCGCGATGATGGCATGGACACCAACATCAACAGCCGGCAGACCGGTGATCCCTTTGCGGGCGCTACCGCCTACCGTCCGACCCTGAACAGTTATCTCTATGGCGACCTGAGCGCGCTCGCCGCCGCCCTCTCCTGTCTGGACGATGCCGCCGGGGCGGAACGCTTCGCCCGCGCCGCCGCCGCCCTGCGCACCCAGGTCCAGCAGGCGCTGTGGGATCCGCAGCGGCGGTTCTTCTTCCCACGCTCCGCCTTCACCGAAGCCTGCACTGCGGTCGACGCCGATCAGACGAGGACCTGCACCATCCCGGCCGGCAGCCTCACCCATCAGGCGGGCCGTTTCGCCGGCAGTCCCCACGGCCGCGAACTGATCGGCTACCTGCCGTGGCAGTTCCATCTGCCCGAGCCGGGGCGTGGTTTCGAAGCGGCCTGGCAGGGAGCCGCCGACCCCACGGTCTTCCACGCCGCGTACGGCCTCACCACGGTCGAGCGCCGGGATCCGCTGTTCCGGATCAGCGATGACAGCACCGACTGGAGCGGCAACAGCCATCCCGCGTTGACCTCGCAGGTGCTGACGGCGATGGCCAACGTGCTGCATGATTATCCGCAGGACGTGCTCACCAGAGCTCACTACCTGACAGCACTGACCGCGTATACCCAGAGCCACCAGCGGGCGGGACGCCCCTTCATCGCCGACACCGCCGATCCTGACCGCGGCACCTGGCTCGGGCATGACACCGATCACGGCGATCATCATTTCAATTCCACCTACGTGGACCTGATCATCAGCGGACTGGTTGGTCTGCGTCCGCGCGCCGACGAGATGCTGGAGATCAATCCGCTCGCTCCGCCGGAGTGGTCCTACTGGTGCCTCGACGAGGTCGTCTACCACGGTCACCGCCTCAGCATCCTGTGGGACCGTGATGGCAGCCGCTATGGGCGCGGCAGCGGACTGGTGGTGCTGGTCGGTGGTGCGGTCCTCGCCGCCCGCGTCGACCTGGGACGTATCCTGGTGCGCCTGCCCGAGCGGCGTGAGCAGCCCCGAGTGCAGCCGCTCCCCTCGCCCGAGGTCAATGTGGCGGTCAATCACGGGAGCAGCCACCATCCGCGGATGACGGCCTCGCACACCGTGGAGACCGAGCGCTTGCACAACCTGCAGGATGGCCGCTGCTGGTATCAGACTTCACCGCACAACCGCTGGACCGCGCGCGGCTCCACCACCAGGGAGGACTGGATCGCGCTCGATCTGGGAACCACGCGCGCGATCACGCGCGTCACCCTTGGTCTCCTGGATGATGGCGAGGGCTCCGAGGTCCGCGCCCCTGCGGCCTACGAGCTGACGTATTGGAATGGCTACGACTGGGTCGTCGTCCCGGACCAGCAGCGGACCCCACCAGTGCCATGTGGCGGACGCGCGAATGTCATCACCTTCCCCGCCCTCCAGCTCCGGCACCTCCGTCTGCAACTATGTCACCGCCCAGGTTCCTGCAGCGGGCTCAGTGAATGGGAGGTGTGGAGCCCGTCGTCGTCGCCCTTCCTCCCACCGCCGGCAACCAACGCCAATCTGGCACTGGCTGATGCGCAGCGCGGGCTGCCGCGGGTGACCACGTCCTTCACCGCCGCCGCTGACCGCTTGGACGACGTCAACGACGGCCGCACGCCGGAGACCCCCCGTTCGCGCGACCGCTGGACCGCTCGGCATTCGCCGAACCTGCGGGATTGGATCGCCTTCGACTTTGGCGGCGACTGCCAGCTCGGTCGCGTCGAGCTCCACGTGTGGGGCGACGGCGGGTACATCCACGCGCCCCGCGCCATCACCCTCGAGCGCTGGGATGGCCGCGCGTGGCAGGCGATTCCGCAGACCACCCACACTCCTGCCCTGCCCGTGGCCAACCAGCTCACCACGATCACCTTCCCACCGTTGATCTGCCGCCATGTCCGGGTGGTGTTCACCCACGCCCTGCCCGCCTTTGCCGGGGTCAGCGAGATCGCCATGTGGGAGCAATGATGTGCACCGCGATGAAAACCCCGAAGGCACCCGATGACCACTCCCCGTCTCCAACTCCTCCTCACCTGCGCCCTGCTCGTCCTGAGTCCGCACGTCTTCAGCGTCAGTGAGGAACGCCTCGCGCGCATCTTCACCGATCACATGGTCCTCCAGCGTGACATCCCGCTCAAGGTCTGGGGCTGGTCCGCACCGGGTCAGAAGCTGACGGTCTCCATCGCCGGCCAGACCGTTGCGACGGTCGGCGACGAGGCCGGCCGCTGGCGCGTGCAGCTCAAGCCGCTCGCCGCCAGTGCCACCCCGCTGGTCCTGCGCGTGGTCGGAGCCCGCACCAGCGAATGCAACGATGTCCTGGTGGGCGATGTGTGGTTGTGTAGCGGCCAGTCGAACATGGGTTTCGGGCTGGGCGCCTGCGACGCGGCGGCCGACATCAAGGCGGCCGATCTGCCGCTGCTGCGCTACGTCCGCTGCGCCGAGAACTTCGCTGCTGAACCGCAGGACGATCTGCTCGGCGCCGCCTGGAAGGTGGTGACCCCGGGCAATGCCGGCAACTGCGGGGGCGTGCCGTTCTATTTCGGACGCCGCATCCAGCGCGAGGCCAAGATCCCCATCGGCCTCCTGCACTGCGACATCGGCGGCACCGACATCGAATGCTGGATGCCACCCGCCGCGTTCCGCGACTATCCCGCCAACGCCGCGGTGGCGAAACGCCTCGATGAGGCGGTGGCGAAATACGCCAAGAGCCTGCCCGAGGCGGTGGCGCAGATGGACGCCTGGCTCCCGCTCGCCAAGGCGGCGGTATCAGCCGGGAAGGCCGTCCCCAAGCCGCCGTCATTTCCCATACATCCCAACGAAGACCGCCATCGTGAATGGGTGCGCACGCAATCGCTCTACAACGGCATGGTCCATCCCATCGTCGGCTACGCGCTCAAGGGCGCGATCTGGTATCAGGGCGAGAACAACGGCGGCGAGCAGCAGAGCTACGTGCACAAGAAGCGCGCGCTGATCGAGACCTGGCGCAAACTGTGGGGCCAGGACTTCCCGTTCTATTACGTGCAACTCGCCAACTGGCGTAACCCGGTGGACGAGCCCTCGGGAGGCGGAGACCGCGATTGGAAGTACTGCCGCATGGCGCAACTCGAATGCCTTGCGATCCCCAAGACCGGCATGGCGGTAGCCATCGATGTCGGCGATGCCGAGGACATCCATCCCAAGAACAAGTACGACGTCGGGGAACGGCTGGCGCTGTGGGCGCTGGCCAAGGACTACGGTCAACGCGATCTGGTGTACAGCGGTCCGCTGTTCGAGCGCGTCACCATCGATGGGAACCGCGCGCGGGTCTCCTTCACCTCGGTCGGCAAGGG
>JANPIY010000761.1:0-15424 GCA_031425255.1 Planctomycetota bacterium | reverse complement strand
CTCTCTCCGAACCGCGTCCCACGAGACATCGGACATCGGACATCGGACATCGGACATCGCTATGCGCGCTCCTCGCGCTCCTCGCAAGCGTGACCTCAGCCGCAGAAGTCGTGTGCGATGGAGTCCTGGGCAATTCAGGCGAACAAGGCACCACCCTGGTGCGCTTTGGCACTGAGCAGGCGCGCGGCCTCGGCGTCGCCTATGACCGTTTCGGTTCGTTGTGGGATCGCGCCGGGAAGGGCGTGCTCAACCGCTATGCGGCCGATGGGCGACTGCTCGGCACCTACCGCATCCCCACTGCCGAGAACAGCAACGATCAGATCGCCCTGGTTGGTGACACCGTGGTGCTCCTGCTCGGAGGGCGGCTGCATACTCTGGCGATCAGCGCTGCCGTCGGCAGCGAGGCGACGGCGCTGACGGTGGAGGCGCGCTGCATCTCCTACGCCAGTCATCAGGGGCGGATCGCGTATGCGACCAAGGACCAGGTCCTGCTGGTGGATCCGCTCAACGGTGCCAGCACGCCGGTCGGGCCGGTCAAGGAGGCCGATGCGGTGGAGCTCGGCAGCGACGGCACGGTCTATGCCGTGGTCAACGGCAGGATGGAGCGCGTGGGTAAGCCCGCCGGCGAAGGCTGGCCGAAAGCCGCCCCGGGTGAGCGCACACAATACCTCGATGGCGCGTGGTACGGTCACGCCTGGCACGGCACCATCCGCCGTGCCGATACGAACCTCGATCCGTCACCCGGCGTGGTGCTGGGCGGCGCCTCGGGCTCCTTCATCGGCCACCTCGATCAGAACAGCGAACTGTCGAACAGCCGCGGCATGGCCAAGCTGTGGGACGGCGTCTTCGCGCTCTCCGGCATCCACGGGATCCTGCAATTGGCCGCGTGGGATGGGGCGAAGAAGCAGTTCACCATCGTGCGCCGCATCGGCGCCGTGCCGACCTGCCGAGGTCTGGGACTCGACCGCGATGGCAACGTCCTGCACTTCAGCGGCCACTGGCAGTGGACCGACGGCCCGGCCGCACCCCTGCGCGATCAGAACGTCCCGCCGGAAGGCCTGGGCCAGGTGGTGATGCTCGATGACCGGCGCATGGTCGCAGCGACCTATCTGTGGAACAAACCAGCGTTCCTGCGCGTGGCGCTGCCAGCGGAGCCCGTCATCGATCGCATTGAGAAGGAATGCGCCCTGCCGCGCGACACCGTCGGCGCCGTGGCCTATCCCGGCGATGGCGGCTGGACGCTGCTGACCATCCTGGCGGATGGAACCACCCATGGCTTCGCTCTCGATCCGGAAGGCCGCTACCGCGGCGGACGCGGCGCGATCGCCATCGCCACCGCGTCGGCGGTGAAACGGTGGACCTCGCTGGCCATGCACGGCGAGACCCTGTTGGCGGCAGGCGATGGCCAGGTCATCGCCTGCAACCGCGACGGCGATGGTTGGCGCGAGGCGAAGCGCTGGAACTCCTGGGGGGCCGGTTCCGATCAGCGTTTCGGTGCGCAGATCCATCTCGGCAGTGATGGCACCACTCTGGTGGTCGCCGACCGCGAACGTCAACGCGTGCTCGGATTCGCGCCGACCGGCGGGGCGCCGCAGTGGAGCTTCGGAACCCTCGACCGGGCCGGCAGCGATCTGGCGACGCTCACGCAGCCGGAAACCGTCGCCGTGCGCAATGGCCGCGTGGTGGTGCATGACGCCGGCAATCAACGCGTGCTGAAACTCAGGCTCGGCAACGTGCAATGAGTGGTTTTGATGAGGGTCCGCTTCCCAGCCACGCGGGCGAGGGGGGATATTCACCACCGAGCTCACGGAGCGCACAGAGGAGAATCAGTACACCCTCTGTGTGCTCCGTGAGCTCCATGGTGAATATCGGCTGTCGACCGTTATCGAGATGGTTGTCGGGAAGCCTCGCGAGTGCCCGGCGCACCTGGTGGTGACCCGGGGGTCCCCCGATTGTCCTCACGGCCGCCATGCCATCATGCCGCCGTGCAGGACCGCCACGCCGCCAAGCAGGATCGCATCGTCACCGAACTGCTGGACGCCATCCGCGCCGGCCGCCTGGGGGCCGGCAGCCGTATGCCGACGCGGGCCGAGTTGCAGAAGCAGCACGGCGTCAGCAGCGTCACCGTGCAACGCGCGCTCGACCGGCTGATCAGCGATGGTTTCGTCATTCCGCGCGGTCGGCATGGCACCTTCGTGGTTGATCGCCCACCGCATACCTGCACCTATGGCCTGGTGATCCCCCGCCGCCAGGGGGAGGACGGCTGGGTACGCTTCTGGACCGCCCTCGGCAATGAAGCGGTGGCGCTCACCCGCCAGGGCAGCGTCACCGTCGAGCGGTATTACGGTATCGATGGTCACCAGGACGGCGATGACTGGCGGCGTCTGCTCCATGACCTCAGCGCCCAGCGCTTGGCGGGACTGCTGCTCGCTACGGTGCCGGCCAACGGCCTGAGCGAGACCTTGATGATGAGCGCGGACCTGCCGCGGATCGCCATCACCTTGCGGCCGGAACGGCACGACTTTACCCCGCTGCTGCTCGACACGGTCTCGTTCGTCGATCGCGCCCTCGAACATCTGCACTCCCTCGGCCGCACACGCATCGCCATGCTCGGTGTGCCTGGGCATCCGCCGGAATTCCATAAACGCTTCGCCGAGGGTTTGCGCCGCCACGGCATGAACACCCGCCCCTTCTGGTTCCAGCAGGTCACGCCATCGACACCCGAGCCGGCCCGCAACATCGCGCACCTGCTGCTGCATCCGGGTCAACGCGACCGTCCCGATGCCTTGATCATCACCGACGACAACCTGGTCGAACATGCCACCGCCGGCATCATCAGCGCGGGCATCCATGTGCCCGACGACTGCGCCCTGGTGGCGCACTGCAACTTCCCTTGGCCGACGCCCAGCGTGCTGCCGGCCCGTCGCCTGGGATACGACGCGCGCGAAGTCCTGCGCACGGCGATGAACGCCATCGCGGCCATCCGTCGTGGCGAGGCCCCAGGGAACCTGGTGATCCCGGCGCGTTTCGAGGACGAAGCCTAAGAGCTGGTTCCATAACCCATCCCTACTGCGCCCGGCCCTCGTCGGCTGCGGCCGCGTCAGACGAACCATTTGGTGCTCACCATGGCCTATGGCCATGCCTCCGCTCCAAACGGCCCGTCTTGCTTGCCTCGCTCGACGATGGCTCGGGCTCGCTACGGGATGGATTATAGAACCAGCTCTAGGCCTGGGAGCCATGGGGTTGGGCCTGGCGTCCCGGCCGTTAGCGTTCGCGCATGCAGTGGCGCAAACCCCATGCGACGGAAGAGGCGGACAACCTGCTGCGTATGCATGGTGGTGAGACGCATCTGGTGGAGTGCCTGCGCATGATCAGCGGGCAGTTCGTGGTCCTGCAGACCCGTTCGCAGCAGCTCCTGACCCTGGCGACCCTGGTGCTCACCATCACCGGCTTCTCCGGCCCACGCATCGCCGCCAGCGGCGGCTTCGCACGTTTCGCCATGGCCATCGGCCTGGTGCTGACCCTGGGGTCGGTGATCTACCTGCTGCTCAACCTGCGCATCCGCTGGCTCACCCAGTTCCACGAGGCCACCCCGCGCGAAACGCTGGTCGCCATCATCCGCTACCGCGAAGGAAAGCGGAAGGCCTACCTCAGCATCATCACCCTGCTGATCGCTGGCCTGGCCAGCTATGTCGCCGCAGTGGTGGCCTACCTGATCACCGGCGACACCACCGGGCACTGACGCTCTCTCTCTTTTTTCTTTAGCGTGACACGGGCACCTCGCCAATGCTGTAAAGCTAAGACATTTGGCCGCAGAGGCGCAGAGCCGCAGAGGTGAAAAGACCCTGCTTTGGCTTTCCTCTGCGCCTCTGCGCCTCTGCGGCCGATTCTGGTTGGTTTACATAACAGCATTGGCGAGACGCCCGTGCCACGTGACCCCTAGGCCACCACCGCGACGTAGGCGATCTGTTCGAGCGTGAACGAGGCGCCGTCGATGCCGGCGAGCAACGCGGTGACCTGGCGTTCCTCTTCCGCGGCTTCGGCCTGCGCGCGTTTGCTCTCGGCGTGATTGGCGCCGAAGCGCAGCGTGTTCACCGCCGCGGTGGCTTGCGCCGCGGCGAGGCCTGGGGCGAGATGAGCGTCGAGCAGCGCGCGCAGGCGCGCACGCTCGCTGGCGAGCGACACCTCGACATGGGCGCGGGAGGCGGCGCCGGCGCGGCGGATCTGCTCCTGCCAGGCGGTGATGCGTTCGGGGGTGCCGCCCAACAATGGCCTGGTCCATGCATCGCGGTTGGCCCCGGTGCTGGCAGGCACGTCGCCGCCCTTGCCGTCGAAGGGGCGGGCCAGCAGTCCGCACAGCAGGACGTCGTTCTCGACCATGCCGTCCTCGGTGCGCACGCACACCACCACGCGCGTCGGCGGCGCCACCACCAGCAAGCGGCGCAAGACCTCGATGCGCAGGTTGGCGGTGGCCAGGGGATTGAGGTCGGCCGCCAGGCTGAACACCGCGCGGACCCCGCTCCAGGCCTTGATGCCGGTGGTCGCCGGCCGGCGCCAGGCGGTGGCGCGGCACCAGTCGGCAGCGCCGGCGTCGGCGACCAGGCGATCGATCAGGCGGTGACCGATGCCGAAGAAGCCCAGCCCTGGATGGGCGAGCGCAGCTTCACGTCCGAACACGCCCTTGTCGGGATCGTCGCCCAGGCGGGAACGCAGCGACCACGGTTGCGGATGCTCCTCCTCGCGTCGGGCGGAACCGCCCATGCCGCGCAGCCAGCGCGCGACCGCGCCGATCGGCACCTCGGCCTTGGCTACTGCGACGCTGGCTTCGCCGGCCTGGGCGTAGGCCGCGGCATCAGTGGCGAAGGCATCGTCGTCGGCATGGTCCTGCGCCGCGCGTTCCTGGGTGACCAGCGCGCTGGCGGCGGGAATGGTCGCGCGCACGGCCTCGCCGCCGCCACCGAGGGCGGCGAGCAGGGCGTCGACCTCGATGCGGTCGGCGATGAACTCGAGGCCCGAGGTCAACGCGGTGAACACGCCCACGGATTGATCGAGCAGCGCGCACCAGGCGGCGTCGACCGCTGGTGCATCATCGCAGGTCAGCACCCAGCTGGGGATGTCGCCATCGCGGCCGAGGCGATCGACGCGACCGATGCGCTGTTCGACCGCCGCCAGCGACCACGGCAGATCGTGGTGGGCGACCACCGAGACGAACTGGAAGTTGCGCCCTTCGCCACCGAGCGGATCGCTGACCAGCACGGCACAGCGGTCGTTCTGCTGGAAGCGCCGCGCCGATTCCTCCCGCGCAGCGGCGTCCTGATGCGAGCCGAAGGTCTCGATGCGGTCCTCGCCCAGCGCCTTGCCCAGCGCCGTGGCGATGGCTTCGACCGCCAGCGATTGGGCGGTGAAGACCAGCACCTTCTCGTCCGGGTTCTCTTCCCAGAACTTCTCCAGGCGTTCGACCAGGGTGGCCAGACGGCGGGTCGATTTCTTGGCGGCGATGGTCAGCCAACTGGCGACCGCCGCGCGCAGGGCGGCGAGGGCCTTGGTCTCGACCGTGGGATCGCAGTGGCAGGCGGCGCTGATCGCGATGTGGGTGGCGACCTCGTGTTCCGAGAGGTCGCTGCGCAGGACCTGCGCCATGGTCTCATCACCGGCGCGTTCGCGGTAATCGGCGAAGGCTTCGGGATCGTCCACCACCGCCGCGCGCATCGCCAGCAGGCGTTCCGCCACCTGCGGGTGGCAGGTGCAGGCGAGCTCGACCTGGAGTAGCCAATGCGCCAAGCGGGGCGGGATCTCGGCGCCGGCGTTGGCCACCAGCACACTGCGGTAGGCGGCCAGGGCCTTGCGCGCGGCGCGTTCACCGACGTCGGGTTCGTAGCTCACCAGCTCGCGGCTGCGGGTGGTCGGCGCGAAGGCACGAACCCCGGTGCGGTCGGCGAGCCGCTCCAGCACCCGGCGGCGGTTGCGGATCACCCGGCGGTCAAGCTGGTGATGCTCGCGCACATAGGCCACCAGCGCCTCGCGTGCGGCCGCGTCGCCGCCGGCCATGGCGGTGGCGCGTTCGCTGAGGATCGGGTCGCCGGCGATGGTGGTGGTCCATTCCTTGGCCAACGCGGGCAGCTCGCTCGCCTCGGCGGCGATGGTGCGGCGCAGCAGCGTCGCCACCGGCGCGTGCGCCGCGAGACGGGCGGCGAAACCGGCATGGTCGTCGGCGCGCCACACCTGCGGCTGCAGCAGCGCGAGCAGGCCGAGGTAGGCGTCGGCATGGCCGCGCGCCGGCGTCGCCGACAACAACAACACATGCGGCGTGGCCTTGCTGACCACCGAGATGCGCTTGTAGAGCAGGCCCCCGGGGCGCATGCGGTGGCATTCGTCGACCACCAGCATGTCCCACTTGGAGGTGGCGAAACGCAGCGCCGCCTTGGGATCGAGGTCCTCCAGGGCACGGCTGGAGGTCAGCACGAACTGCTCACCTTCCCACGGATTGCCTTCCCATTCGCGCAGCCGTTCGGCATCGAGCATGACGAAGCGGCGGCCGCCGAAACGCACGTAGAGTTCAAGGAACCATTGGCTGATCAGCGCGCCCGGCACCACGATTAGCACGCGCATGGTCGGCTTGATCGCGAGCAGCGACTGGATCACCAGGCCGGCCTCGATGGTCTTCCCCAAGCCGACTTCGTCGGCGAGCAGGAAGCGTACCTGGCGGTCATCGAGGATGCGCCGCGCGGTAATGAGCTGGTGCGGCAGGGGGATCACCCGTGCCGCCGCCAGGCCGACCACGCCGCCGGTCAGGCCCCAGGCCGCATCGCGCCACGCCAGCACCTGCTCGCGCGCGCCAACGGTCTGTGGGCCCCACGGCTCCGGCCCGCCGACGCCGCCGGCCTTGCCGCTGGGCGGTCGCAGATCGTTGAAGGCGGCGGTAGCGAGCTGCTCGACCGCATCTTCGGGGTGCGGCACGCCGATGATGGTGTCTTCGCGCACCGGCCCTTCCAGGCCGTCGGCGCGTTTATGGCCATAGACCAGCAATCCGCTGGCGGCATCGCGCCCGAGCTTGGCGGCGGTGATCACCGCCGCCTGTTCGGCCTCACCGACCTGCACCCGCACGCGGGTGCCCGGCAGCAGGGCGTAACGCGAGACCTGACGCGCCTCCTGCGTCATCTCCGCGCCGCTGGCGAGGAACCTGATGACCAGGAACGATCCCCGCTCGGCGATCAGGCGGGCGAGCCCTTCGCTTTGGAGGTCGGGGACGGTGACGAGTGATCCGATGGCCATGGGGCGGCGGATGGTCGGGAATGATGGCGAGGCGTCCAGCAAGGATCGGGGCAGGTCGCTCGCTGGGCTCGCTGGTGCGAAGTGCGAGGTGCGGTCGCTCGCTACGCTCGCTGGTGCGAGGTTGCGTGGGACTGGGGACCTCGGAGACCCTCCAGGGCCTGGTCAGACATCAGGGGAGACAACCTCGCACTTCGCACCGCGGTCATTCTCCGAAGAGAGCAGCGCGTTCCGACGGACTGACGCCACCGCCTGGAATGTCCGCCCAGGCGATCGGCAGATTGGCGCGCAGCAGTTGCCGCCGCAGGGCCGGCGAAGCTGCGCTGACCGCGAGGTGTGGGCGCGCGCGGAACCAGGGATAGCTCCAGGTGCCCAGCGCGGTGACGGCGGAAAGGTCGATGATCGCGGCCTCGGCCAGATCGCTCGGGAACAGCAGATCGCCAGACCAGCGCGCGACGGTCGGGGTATCGCTCTCGGGAACATCAGCCATGGGCGCACTCCACCACCGCCCCGGTCGGCGTCCACACGCAGGTGCGGGCGAGGTCCTGGATCAGGCCGACGCGGTCGCGGTGGTCATCCCACACCACCGGGGCCTGCAACCAGACTGCCCAGCGATCGGGCAAGAGGTTGATCGCCAATTGGCCGCTGGGTGCGACCTGCAGCAGCTCGGCGGCGATCTGGCTCAGCGTGCGCGACGGCAGGAGCGGCGCGAGTTCGCTGAAACGCTGGCGGGCCTGCACTGGATCAGACCACTGCACCGTGCGGTGCTGCAGGGATTCCTCGCTGACGGCGCCGCCGCGCACGCGCGCCAGACGGAGGGTGCCGCCGTCCTCGGCGATCACCTGCGGGCCGGCGGCGGTGCGCGCGGCGACCTGCTCGAGGGCGCGGTTGATATCCTTGATCGAGACCGGCTTGGTGAAGAAGTCGAGGCAGCCCAGGCGCAAGGCGCGTACGGCGTCGTCGAAGATGCCGTACCCGGTCATCAGCACGAAGGGGACCTTGAGCTCCTCCGCCAGATCGAGGCCGACGCCATCCGGCAGCTTGAGGTCGCTGACCAGGGCTTCGGGCGAGAAACGCGTCAACAGCGCGCGAGCGTCGGCGAGACCAGCTACCGCCTCGACCTGGTGACCGCGTGCGGTGAGGCCGCGGGTGAGCGCCGAACGGATCGCCGCCTCGTCTTCCATGAGCAGGATGCGCATGGGGTTACGCTAGGGTGCATGGGGCTTGGCGTCCATTGGCAGCGCGCCGGCCCCGATCCTGTGAGGACATGGTCATACAAACGTTTGAATCGACAGTTTCAAACATACGTATGAAACCATGCCCGCCGCCGTCGACCTCCTCGCCACCCGCCAGCGCCTGATCGAACATGCCGGCGAGGTCTTCGCCGAGGTCGGTTTCCGCGCCGCGACAGTGCGCGCGATCTGCCGGCTGGCCGGCGCCAACCTCGCCGCGGTGAACTACCACTTCGGCGACAAGCAGCGGCTCTACAACGCGGTGTTCCTCTACGCCCACGACTGCGCCATGGAGCGCCATCCGGTGCCGACCGCGCTGAGCGCGGCCAGACCGCAGGAACGCCTGCGCGCGTTCATCGCGACCTTCCTCAAGCGCATCCTCGACCAGGGCCGGCCGGCATGGCATGGCAAGCTGATGGCGCGCGAGATGGTCGAGCAGACCGGCGTCCTCGACCTGATGGTCGGCAAGGGCGTGCGTCCGCAGTTCGAGTTCCTCAGCGCGACCGTGCGCGACCTGGTCGGCGACCTGCCGCCCGAGGTCCTGCGCCGGGGCGCCGGCAGCGTGGTCGCCCAGTGCCTGTTCTATTTCCATGCCCGGCCGGTGATCACCCGGCTGTTCCCGGACCTGGTCTTCGATGCGGCCGAGATCGAGGCGTTGACCACCCACATCACCGCGTTCTCGCTCGCCGGTCTCGCCGGTCTCGCCCGCACCCACCAACCCGCACGCAGCCTCGTCAAGCGCGGTGGACCGCGCCGACGCCCGCGCCCGCACCAGGCCAAGTCATGAACCGTGTCGCCCTGCGCATGCTGACCGGCGATCGTGCGAAGTACGTCGGCATCCTCGTCGGCATCACCTTCGCCTCGCTGCTGATCACCCAGCAGTCGGCGATCTATGACGGCCTGCTCGAGCGCAGCTATGGCGCCATCGTCGACCAGGGCCTCGCCGACATCTGGGTGATGGATCCCAAGGTGCAGCAGATCGACGATTACAAATACATGCAGAGCACCGTGCTCTACCGCGTGCGCGGCGTCGAGGGCGTGGCCTGGGCGATGCCGATGTACCGCGGCCAGATCAAGGCGCGGCTCGACGATGGCACGCAGCAGGCCTGCACCGTCATCGGCATCGATGACACCACTCTGATCGGCGGCCCGCCGGTGATGGTCGCGGGCGCCATCGCCGACCTGCGGCGGGCCGACGGCGTGATCGTCGATGAACGCGACGCCAAGGACAAGCTGGCCAAGGTCCAGCCCGATGGCAGCAAGCGGCCGCTGGCGATCGGCGACACCCTGGAGATCAACGACCACCGCACGGTGGTGGTCGGTCTGTGCAAGACCAGCCGCACCTTCATGTGGTTCCCGATGATCTTCACCACGTACAGCCGGGCGCTGACCGTTGCCCCGGGGGAACGCCGCCAGCTCGCCTTCGTGCTGGTCAAGGCCACGCCAGGAACCGACGGCGCGGCGTTATGTGAACGCATCGCGCGGACCACCGGCATGGCGGCGATGACGGCGAGCGGTTTCAAGCAGAAGACCCTCGAATTCATCATGACCAACACCGGCATCCCGATCAATTTCAAGATCTCGATGTTCCTGGGTTTCCTGGTCGGCGCGGTGATCGCCGGGCAGACCTTTTATAACTTCACCCTCGACAACCTCCGCCACTTCGGCGCGCTGAAGGCAATGGGCGCCAGTAATGGCCTGCTCATGCGCATGGTGCTGATGCAGGCGCTGCTGGTGGGCACCATCGGTTATGGGCTCGGCGTCGGCCTGGCCTCGCTGTTCGGCATGCTGGTGGGCAACACCGAACTGGCCTTCCGCCTGACCGGCGACCGCCTGGTCTTCTCCGCGGTGGTGGTGCTGGTGATCTGCGCCTTCTCGGCGTTCGTCAGCGTGCGCAAGGTGATGAAGCTGGAACCCGCCGTGGTGTTCAGGAGCTGATCATGGAAAAACCGCCACCGTGCGCAGTGCGGAGTGTGAAGTGCGGAGTTTCCCATGTCCGGGAGGTTCCGACAGAACCACGGGATGGCACTCTCGTCCAGGACGTCGCACCCCGTACGCCGCACCCCGCACCCGTTCGGCGGCCCCGCCGCCTACGCGTCGGCCGCGATGGACTCTTCCCATGGTGACCAACGTCGCCGCCTCTGCTGAAGCCGTCGTCGCCCGCGGCGTGACCAAACACTTCGGTACCGCCGAGCATCGCGTGACCGCCCTGCGCGGCGTCGACCTCGAGGTCCATACCGGTGAACTGCTGATGCTGGTGGGACCGTCTGGCTGCGGCAAGACCACCCTGATCTCGGTGGCTGCCGGCATCCTCGATCACGACGAGGGCGAGTGCCGGGTGTTCGGCCAGGACCTGAAGGGGATTGGCGCCGCCGCGCGCACCCGCTTCCGCGGCAGCAACATCGGCTTCGTCTTCCAGGCCTTCAACCTGCTGCCGACCCTCACCGCGGTCGAGAACGTCGCGATCCCGCTGCTGATCCTCGGTCAGCCCAGACGCACGGCGTTGCCGCGCGCTCTCACGTTGCTCGAACGCGTCGGCTTGGGCGACCGCGCTGGCGCCTTCCCGTCGCAGCTCTCCGGCGGCCAGCAGCAGCGCGTGGCGATCGCCCGCGCGCTGGTGCACGAGCCGCGGTTGATCGTCTGCGACGAACCGACCAGCGCCCTCGACCACGTCACCGGCACCAAGGTGATGGAGCTGCTGCGCGAGGTCGCCCTCGGGCCCGACCGCGCCCTGGTGATCGTCACCCACGACCAGCGCATCTTCCCCTTCGCCGACCGCATCGCCTACATGGATGACGGTCGCATCGTGCGCATCGAGACCGGCAGCAGTCGGGCACCTACCGAATCAGTGAGGACCTCGCCATGATCCGCATCATCCTGCTGCCCGTACTGGCGGCCTGCGGCCTGCTGTTCGCCGCCTGGACCGTCGCCCAGGGACGTCGTCCCGTGCCGATCGCGCAGCCGGTGGCCGGGCCCGCGGCGGCGGAGTTCGCCAGCTTTGTCGCCGGCGCCGGTCTGGTCGAACCGAGTTCGGAGCTGATCGCCATCGGCACGCCACTCGCCGGCATCGTCAGCGAGGTCGCGGTCACGGTGGGGGCGCAGGTCGCCGCGGGCGACGTGCTGTTCCGACTCGACGACCGCGCGCTGCAGGCGCAGTTGGCCAGCGACGAGGCCGCGGTGGCGGCGGCCAAGGCCCAGCTCGACCGCCTGGTCGCGGCTCCGCGCAGCGAGGATCTGCCGGTCGCGCAGGCGCGCGTGGTCGAGGTCGCCGCGGCGGTCGCCGACGCCAAGCAGCAGCTCGGCTTGGCGGAAAGCATCACCGTGCCGGGTGCGATCAGCGTCGACGACCTGAACCGGCGGCGCTTCGCCCTCCAGGCGGTCACCGCCCGCGCCGCGCAGGCGCAGGCGGAGTTCGCCCGCCTGCAGGCCGGCACCTGGGCGCCCGATCTGGCGGTGGCCAAGGCCCAGCTCGCCCAGGCCGAGGCCAAGGCCGCCGCCACGCGCATCGAACAGCAACGCGTGGTGATCCGCGCTCCGCGCGCGGCGGAAGTGCTCCAGGTCGGCATCCGCGCTGGAGAATTCGCCCAGGCCGGCGTCACCGCCACGCCGCTGCTGCTGCTCGGCGACACCGCGACCTTGCACGTGCGCATCGACATCGACGAGAACGACGCCTGGCGTCTGCGCCCAGGCGCGGCGGCGGAATGTTTCGTCCGCGGCAACAACCGCCTGCGCACCACACTGCGCTTCGTGCGCATGGAGCCCTACGTGGTGCCGAAACGCTCGCTGACCGGCGACAGCGCCGAGCGCGTCGACACCCGCGTCCTGCAAGTGATCTACGCCTTCGACCCCAAGGCCCTGCCGGCGCGCGTCGGCCAGCAGGTCGACGCCTTCATCGAGGCTGAGCCGGTCGAGCCTGCGGAAGCGCCGATGCAGATGCAAGCACAGGTGACGCCGTGAGCCGCTCCTGGACCCTGGCCGTCGGCGTGCTGGTCCTGGGTGGCTGCGCGGTCGGGCCGGACTACCGCGCGCCGACCGTCGCCGCGCCGGCGGCCTGGGATGGCCCGGCGCCGACGGGAACGATCGGACTGGATCGCTGGTGGTTGGCGCTGGCCGATCCGCAACTCGATGGAGTGGTGCAGGACGCGCTCGCGGCCAACCACGATCTGCGTATCGCCACCGCGCAGCTGCGCGCCGCGCGCGCCGCCCTGGGCGTGGCCGAGTCGATCTCGCAGCCGCAGGTCGAGGTCGGCGGCAGCGTCGAGCGCAACCGCGCCAGCGTCTACCGCACGCAGGGGTTCAGCGACACCTACTCGACGCTCTATCGCGCCGGTTTCGATGCCGGCTGGGAGATCGACCTCTTCGGCGGCACGCGCCGTGGGGTGGAGGCGGCAGTGGCCGATCTGCAGGCACAAGGAGCCGCGCTGCGCGACGTCCAGGTCAGCGTGGTGGCGGAGGTGGTTGTGGCGTGGCTGGATCTCGCCAGCGCCAGCGAGCGCCTGGCGCTGTCGCGCGCGACGGTCGCGAGCCAGCGCCAGACCCACGATCTGGCCGCCGCCCGCTACGCCGCCGGCCTGGTCAACGCCGCCGACCTCGCCGAAGCCGAGGCGCAGATCGCGCAGGCCGAGGCCCAGATCCCGGCGCTCGAAGCGGTGAGTGCGCAGGCGATGGTCCGTCTGGGCGTGCTCAGCGGCCGCCGCATCGACGCCATGCGCGCGGCGATCACCTTGCCCGAGCGCATCCCGCCACCGCGCGATGTGCTGGCCGTCGGCCTGCCCAGCGAGCTGATCGAGCGTCGCCCCGATGTGCTGCGTGCCGAACGCGCCTTGGCGGCGGCGACCGCGCGCATCGGCCAGGCCAAGGCCGAGTGGTTCCCGCGGTTCTCGCTCACCGGCAGCTTCGGCTACGAGACCACCCCCGGCGGCGAACTGATCAGTCGGCCGCACCAGTTCTGGTCGATCGGCCCGGCGGTGCGCTGGCCGATCCTCTCGGGCGGCCGCATCCGCGCGAACATCACCGCCGCGGATGCGCGCGCCGAGGAGGCCGCGATCCGCTATGAGCAGGTCGTGCTCGCGGCCTTCGGCGAAGTGGAGAACACCTTGGTCGGGCTGGCCCGTGAACAGGAACGCCTGCGCAGTCTCGACCTCGCTCTCGCGGCGCAGGGCCGCGCCCTGGCGGTGGCGCAGGAACGCTTCACTCGCGGGCTCGATGCGTACGAGGGTGTGCTGCGCGCGCAGCGCCTCCTGATCGAGCTGCAGGACCGCGTAGTGCTCTCGCGGCGCGCGGTCGGGCAGAATCTGGCGGCGCTGGCCAAGGCCCTCGGTGGTGGCTGGACGCCCGCCGCAGAACCGGCCAGAGGTTGAGCCGCACCACCCCGCGACCACGGCGTAGGGGCGTGCGTCCGTCCTAATCTTGTCCAGCCGGCCGTGTCAGGTCGTCGAACTTGTCGGCAAAGGGCCCGCATCCTGGAGTCCATTCATGCGTGCCGCCCTCGCTCTGCTCATCCTCAGCATGTTGGGCGTGGCCACCGCGGCCGACGTGAAAAAGAAGAAGGAGGCGGCCGATGAGGGTCCGAAGCTGCTGATGACGCAGCCCGGCAAGCTGCTGCTCGACGACCCCTTCACCGCCGAGAGCTGGAAGAAGAACTGGAACGCCTACAAGGGCGACTATCAGAGCGTCGGCGACCAGTTGCGGGTGGCCGAAAAAGCCGACGACGGCCACCATCCCGAGGCCAGCCATCGCGGCCCGGTGCATGACGTCATCGTGCAGTTCAAGTTCAGGTACGACGGCTGCAAATGGATGGGCTTCTCCTTCACCGACAAGGAGCACGTCGCGCGCATCATGATCAACGAGGGCGGCTTCGAACTGGTGAAGATGTCCGGCATCGGTGCGACCACCAAGGGCACGCGGCTCGACCGCCAGAGCATGAAGTGGGAGAAGGACCGCTGGTACACCATGACCATCGAGCTGCTGGCCAACGAGATCATCGCCCAGGTCGACAACCAATACGTGCTCTACGGCGAGGCCCCGGGCCTCGACATCGACAAGAATCGCATCGCCCTGATCGTCGGCGGTCAATACGCCTGGTACGACGACCTGAAGATGTGGGAGGCCGTGGCTGACGCGAAGTGGGAGAAGAAGAAGCCGGCGGTGCTGGCGCAGAAAGAGAAGCGCAAGTAGATCGGTGACATGGAGGACAGCCGGAGAATAGCCACAGAGCCCACAGAGGGCACAGAGGAAGGCCATAGCAGAGCAGTACTGCACGCCCTCGATCTCGAATTCTCCAGCTCTGCGCTCTCTGTGGCCTCTGTGGCAAGGCTGTCCGTTGTGCGCCTCAGTCCCGTCAGCCCAAGGCAGCTTCAAGGGCGTCGCCCAGGCGCGTCACCACCAAGCGTCCGCGGCCGGCGCCGGG
This sequence comes from Planctomycetota bacterium, assembly GCA_031425255.1. GTDB lineage: Bacteria > Planctomycetota > UBA11346 > UBA11346 > UBA11346 > BOG-1363. The sequence goes on along the minus strand of JANPIY010000761.1, from coordinate 514 downwards.
GCCGGGGCCGAGCAGACGCTGGAAGCCGAGACGGCGGGCTTCGCTGGCGCGCAAATCGTATCGCGTCGCTGGACGCAGTTCGCCACCGAGACCGACTTCGCCGATCGCCACCAGGTCGGCCGGCACTGCGATGTCGCGCCAAGCGCTGGCCACCGCCAGGGCGATGGCGAGTTCGGCGGCTGGTTCCTGGATGCGTGCGCCGCCGGTGACGTTGACGAACACGTCGCAGGCGCCCAGTGGCATGCGCAGACGCCGGGACAATACCGCCAGGATCATCGCCACGCGGTTCTGGTCGGCGCCGGCGACCTTGCGCACTGGTTGCGGATAGTCGGTCTGGTTGACCAGCGCCTGGACCTCGACCAGCAGGCAGCGATTGCCCTCGATGGTCGGCACCACGCAACTGCCCGCGACGCCAGGGTCGCGATCGGCGATGAACAGGCCGGTGGGATCGGCGACCTGCTCCAGCCCGCTTCCACCCATGCGCAGCAGGGCGATGTCGTTGGTCGAGCCGTAG
>JANPIY010000760.1:0-3159 GCA_031425255.1 Planctomycetota bacterium | reverse complement strand
AGCAGGGCGGGCAGATTTTCGCGTCCGTGGTTGTTGCCGTCGTTGAGCGCGCCACACCAGAACACCATGCTGTTGTCGAGCAGCGTGCCGCCGTTGGCTTCCTTGATGCCTTTCATGCGCTCGAGCAGGTAGGCGACCTGGTCGGCGTGCCACAGATTGATGCGGCGGTACTGGTCGAGCTTCTCCGCGCTTTCGGTGTGGTGCGAGGATTCGTGGTGGGTCACCTTGACCCCGTCGATGAATGAATAATTGAGGTCGTTGCGCTCGTGGCCGAACATGAAGGTCGCCACGCGCGTCGAGTCGGTCCAGAACGCCAGCACCGCCATGTCGAGCATCAGGCGCAGGCGGGTGGTGTGGTCACGGCCATCGAAGGCCACCACCATGCCACCGAGTTTGCCGACCGCGCGGGTGGCGGCGGGATCGACGCGGCGTTCCTTGGCGATCTCCTTGATCTCGCGCTCGATCTGCTTCTCGACGTCGCGCACCGAGGTCAGGTATTCATCGAGCTTGCGCTGGTCGGCCACGCTGGCTTTGCGCCGCAGGGTGGCGGCGTCGTTCTTCACGAAGTCCAGCACGCTCTTCCGGTCCTCGTCGGAGAGCGCCATCGCGACCCCGGGGCCGGCAGCACCTTTTGCTCCCGGGGTGCGGAAGAGGCGGTCGAAGGCGCGTTTGGGGTCGATCTCGTTCGGCACCGGGGTGGTCGGGGTGCTCCACGACAGGTGGCTGTCGTAGACCCGCGCCCAGCCGCTGTCGACGCCGCCGTAGGGGGCCATCATGCCGAGATTGAGCGACGGGAAACGCGTCACCGTCGCGGTGCAACGCGCCGCCACCTGATCCATCGAGACGCCGCCGACGTTGAGGTCGGCACCGGCGGTCTTCTTCACCACCGTGCTGCTCCACAGGCCGGCCTCGTTGGCGTAGTGCGCGATCGCGTCGGCGGTGGCCGCCTTGTTCCACAGGTTCGACAGCAGCAGCAGGTCGCCGGCATGCGGCTGCAGGGCCTTCAGCATCGGCTTTAGCTCACCGAGCGGCCCCGGCTGATCGACACCCCATTCCTTGCGGTAGGTGCCGCAGGGCAGGTTCATCATCATCAGGCGCACCGGCGTGCGCGGCGGTTTGAAACGTGGGCCGGCGGACTCGACCTCGTCGGCGAACAGGCGCGTCGGCCCCATGATGTCGAGCATCGGCAGGGCGACGGCGATGCCGAGGCCACGCAGCATGGTGCGACGGGAGATCTGCCAGGAGGGAATGCTCATGTGACGTATCCTGTACTCATTTGGCGGGCGGCGTGGCGGGCGGCGTAACAGGTGACGCAGGTGACGTAGCCGGCGCCGCGTTGGCGGCCACCGCTGCGACGGAGGGATTGCGTTTGAAACGGAACGGCAGGCTGAGCGCCACCTCGCGGATCAGCGACTGGGCATGGAACTGGTCGGCGGCCAGCGTCTTCACGATCTGACGCACGGTCGCGCGGTCATGGCGTTCGATGCCACGCCCGAGGGCATACGACAACATGCGTTCAACGATGGTGGTGACGATACGTTCCTGGCGGCTCTTCAGCAGCTTCTTGAGCTGCTGAGGGCCATCGAAGGTCTCGCCGCTGGGCATGGTGCCGACGGTATCGAGTCCTTCGCCCTGATCGCCACGGGTGCGCCAGCGACCGATGGCGTCGTAGTTCTCCAGGCCGAAGCCGAGCGGATCAATGCGCTGGTGGCAGCCGTTGCAGGCGGGGTCGCTGCGATGCCGTTCTAGGCGTTGACGCAGAGTACCGACATTGGCCTTGCCGTCGTCGGACTCCGGCAGCGCCGGCACGTTCGGCGGCGGGGGCGGCGGCGGATACGACAGCAACTCCTGCAGGATCCATTTGCCGCGGATCACTGGACTGGTGCGCGATGGCCGTGAGGTGATGGCCAAGACCCCCGCCATGCTGATCAGGCCACCGCGGCGGCCGTCTTCGACGGTGATGCGGCTGAAGCCATCGCCGCGGGCGCCGCTCAGGCCGTAGAGCTGCGCCAGTTCGCTGTTCACGTAGACGTAGTTGCAGTCGATGAGGTCGATGAGGCTGCGGTTGTCTGTCAGCAGGGCCTGCAGGAACACCACCGGCTCCTCGATCATGGCGCTGCGCAGCGTGGTGCCGTAGCCCTTGACCAGCTTGGGATCCGGGCCCAGGCCGTTGGCGAGGTCATCGGTGCCGAGCCACTGGCCCATGAACTGCTTGGCCAGGATCTGCGCCTTGGGATTGGTGAGCATGCGCGCGATCTGCGCGCTGATGCCCTCGGGCTTGGCCAGCGAGCCGTCCTCCGCGGCCTTGAACAACGCCGCGTCCGGCATCGTCGACCACAGGAAATACGACAGGCGGCTGGCGATCTCAAACGCGGAGAGCGCGTAGACCTCGCTGCCGGGCCTGGAGTTCTCGATGCGGAAGAGGAAGTTCGGCGACGTCAGCGCCGCCGCATAGGTCAACCGCAGGGAATCCTCGTGGGTGACGTTGTTCTTCTTCACCGCGCGGTCATAGACCTTGAGCAGGCCTTGGATCTCCGCCCGCGGTACCGGCCGGCGCCATGCCCGCGGCAGGAAGGCGGCCAGCGAGTTCTCCACCGCCTTGCGTTGCAGCAGCGGAGTGACGTTGCCCTTCTTGTCCTTCTCCGGCGCCACCAGATCGAGGCGTTCGGGTCTGGCCTTCTCGATCAGTCCCAGGGACACGTCGAGCACCCGCTCCAACAGGATGGGCGAGACGTAGAGCGTGTCGGACTGGTTGTCGAAGCTGCCCGAACCACCGGCGGAGTCCGCCGGGAAGGCGTCCGCCGGATGGCCGCCGACGCCGAGCAGGTCCTCGATGGTGCGGTTGTATTCGGTGCGGGTCAGGCGATGGACGGTGACCCACCCCGGGTCGCTCGGGGTGTCGCCACCCGGACCGGCGAGCTGGCGATCGATCCATGCCACCACCGCATCGCGTTCGGCGAGCGCCGGTTGGGGTTTTTCCGGCGGCGGCATCTCCTGTTCGGCGAGCGCGCGGCGGATGTTCTCCCACACGTGGTCGCCGTCGCTGCTGGCGCCTGGAGCACCGAGCTTCTCCAGGTCGAGGTCGCCTTTGTGTTTGGCCGAGGAATGGCAGGGTAGGCAGGTCTTGGCGATGAGGTCGCGGGTGGCGCGTTCGTCCAT
>JANPIY010000759.1:0-4237 GCA_031425255.1 Planctomycetota bacterium | reverse complement strand
CGCAGGTGCCGCCGGGTCGTTGAAGGCCCACCACATCACCAGCGCGCTGACGCACGCGACCAGCACCTCCAGCAGCAGGTAACGCGGACTGAATGAGGCATCGCACCAGCGGCAGCGTCCGCGCAGGATCAGGTAGCTGATCACCGGCAGGTTGTCGTACCACTGCACGTGCGTGCCGCACGAATAGCAGCGGCTCGGCGGCAGGACCACGCTCTCGTTGCGCGGCAGGCGGTGGATGCACACATTGAGGAACGAACCAATGAAGGCGCCGAACAGGAATCCGAGTACGGCAGACATTGCTGAGGGTTGTCCAGCCCACGACCCTGGCGTCAATCGCGCGAGCGCCATCAGCGCGGAGGTTGCCCAGGCCAGGTGAACAACTGCCCGGCCACAACCCGCGCACGTTCCGGGAGATCCGCGGGCCGCTCATGTTGCAGACGTCGCCAGACCGCGTCGCGGGTCTTGCCGCCGACGCCGGGCAGCGCATCGGCCATCCATGGTTCGCTCAGCGCCACCGGCACCCGCAGCGGTTCACTTGGCGTGGGAGGGCTGCGGAGGCTGCACAGCCCGATCACCACCACCGCGAGGAAGACCGTCACTCCTCCGCGCGCATCGACGCCGGCCGATACCGCTTCGGTGATGGGCGCGGGAACGGAGGGAACCAGGCCCGGCTCCATGGCTCACCCGGTGTATTGGAGATGAGCGAAGCGATCCTTGCCGCCGAGATCGCGGATGGTCTCGGCGGTCATACCGTGCGACTCGCCCAAGGCGCGCACGGCAGCCCCCTGCTGCCAGCCGTGCTCAAGCACCACCTGCGCACCTGGGGCACAGATGCGTGGCAGGTCGGCGACCAGTTCGCGCAGCAGGTCCAGGCCGTCGACCCCGGAAAACAGCGCACGCTCGGGCTCGAACGCCAACTCCGGATCGCACTCCGCGCGTTCGCCCTCAGCGATGTAGGGCAGGTTCGCCACCACCAGTGAGAAAGGCCCACGTTGCGCGCGGGCCAAGTGTCCGTGACACCACTCGACCTCCAGGCCCAGGGATGCGCCGTTGGCGCGGGCGAAGACGAGCGCCTCTTCGCTCGCATCTGTGGCCGTGACCTGCCAGGTGGGACGGGCGTGCTTCAGGCCCAGGGCGATGGCTCCCGAGCCGGTGCCGACATCCAGGACGCGCACCTGCGCCTCGCTGGGAAAACGCGCCAGGGCGAACTCGACCAGTTCCTCGGTTTCCGGCCGGGGAACCAGCACACCTGGCCCGACCGCCAGCTTCAACGACGCGAACGCCTGGTTGCCGAGCACATACGCCAATGGCTCGCGCCTGCCACGGCGCTGCACCAGGGTGCGCAGGCGCTGGACTTCGGGCTCCTCCAGGGGCATGTCGAAACGGGTGTAGAGGTCCATGCGGGTGAGCTGCAGGGTCTCGGCGAAGATCCATTCGGTTTCGCGCCGGGCATTGGTGATGCCGTGCCCAGCCAAGTAATCCGTGCTGCGCTTGACCAGTTCCATCAAGGTCGGCAGTGCCATGGCCGGCACCCTAGGAGACGACCACCAGCAGACCACCGGGACTCCTCCTCCGGGTCCGCGCGCACACGACCTCTGGGCAGCCTTGGATTGACAATCCCCCTGTCGCGACAGACTCCGCCACCCAACAACCTGCTCCCATCGTCTAGAGGCCTAGGACAACTGGTTCTCAGCCAGTGAACGCGAGTTCGAATCTCGCTGGGAGTACCAAAAAAAGAGCAACCCGCGGAGTGATCCGCGGGTTGTTTCCGTTTAACCGTCACGGTGGCCCGTGATGGTGTTCAGCCGTGACGACGCCGGAAGCTCATGAGAGCGAACATGCCGAGGGCGAGCAGCGCCGCCAATCCCGAACCGAGTCCGCAACCGCCGCCGCTGGAAGAGCTCATGCTCCCTGGCGTGGGCTTGTCGTCGGCGGGATCATTGGGATCGACCTCGGGCTCGGCGGTAATGGTCATGGTGGCTGACCGAGCGGTGGAGAGCGAACCATAGGTCGTATCGCTCACGATCGTGACGGTCAGGCTGGTGGCGGTGCCATCGGCCGTTGGATTGATGACCAGGTCGACCGATCGCGATGGCGAATTGGCCGAGATGGTCGACGTCGTCTCAGCCACGAAATCGGTGCCCAGGACGGCCCCGGTGAAGGTGTACTTGATGACGATGGCCTGATCGGATGGCTCGCCTGCCGGCACGCCGGGGTAGGTGAAGCGGAAGATGCCGGCAGTGGAAGGGCGCACGGCATGCTGGACGACCGACACCTGCAGGGTCGGCTCGTTGTCTTGGACCGTGAGCCCCGCACTGCTGGGCGTGCCGATGACATAATCAGTGCCCTGGTTGATGACCGACACCTGGATCGATCCCGATCCTTCAGCCACCGAGTTGTCGATCGGCCGCACGCCGATCTGGACCGAATTCGATCCCGCAGGGATGACGGCGCCCTCGAGGAAGCCATTGGTCACGGCGTAGGTATTGGTGGGCGTGAGCGGATTGAAAAATTCATATCGCGAGCCTATCGCCGCCGTGCCGCCGATCGACAGCCGCAAGGGAACGTCGCCGGACTGGTTGGTCAGTCGAGCCACCGATATCGTCAGCAATCCGGTATCCGAGGTCGGACCCTCGATGGCGATGGCGTCGGTCGCCACGATGGTGACGGTTCCGATGACGTCATTGATGTGCATGGTCGCGGACGGATTGGTGCCCGACGCCGGACTCCCGCCGATCTTGTAATCCTCCGTGCCATTGAGGGTGACGATCATCGTCGCCGGCAAACCGGTCGCGACCGGCAGGACGCGGAGGAAGTACTCGGTGGCGCCGGCGGGTATGGTGACCGAACGCGGCAGGGTCTCGAACGAGGCCCCCTCGGCACTGGTGGCAGGCGAGGAATCGATGCTGCTGGCCAGGTTGAACGGCACCGTGACCGACTTGGCGAAGGGCTTCGACAAGGTGAACTTGAGTGATCCCTGGATGTCGGGGAGACCGGCATTGGTTTCCACCTTCACCCCGACGACGACGTCGCGGTCGGCGAGCGTCACCAGCACGTCCTGGGGTGTGAGGATGACGTAGTCGTTATCCGCGATCATGCGCATGCGGATGTACTCGGCGAGTTCGGCGCCATCACCCATGCCGTTTGGCTCGATGCTGAAGTCGACCCGGGTCGAATTCGCCGGAACCGCGATCTGCATCTTTCCTTCGGGATCGATGGTCGGAGTGATCAGGGTGGTGACGGCCACTGCCCCGGTCTGTTCCTTGGCCAAGCCGCCACCCACCTCGTGGGCCTCGATCCAGACTTGCGCCGAATAGCGGTTGTTCGCGTCGATCGCGACGCTGGTGGGATCCTCCCTGAGGACGTACAGGGTTTCATCCCCTGCGATCTGGATCACATCACCTTCGAACAACCGTTCGAAACCATTTCCCAGCTTGAGGATGTCGGTATCCAGGCTGTATTTCAGTTCCACCGTGACCGAATCCGGACCTTCCGGGCCACCCAGGCTCACGATCTTGATGCTGGTGCCTGACGGGACCGGACGATCGAGGACGGGCGTAAAGGTCAGGGCTGAAATCGCATCGCCGATCGAGGTGTAACGCCTTCTCGTCGGGTCGGATTCGAAGTAGAAGATCGTGCCGCCGGGGATCACATTGGTCGAGGGATCGAGTACGTCGGTTTCCTGCTCCTGGAGCGGAACCGTGTCTTCTCCCGGCAAGGCCGCCATCAGACGATAGTTCAGCCCGGTGGTGCTGGTCTTCCTCGCCACGCCTGCCCAGGTCGCGTAGGCGGGATTGTTGGCGAAACCGAGCTGGCTGAAGGCACCGGTGGCGGAGACGGGATTGTTGTGCCCACTGACCTTGTAGCGCACGGTGTAATCGGTGTTCAGCGTCGCCAGGGTCAGTCCATTGTCATCTTTTCCGTCCGCCCCCGCCTTGAAGAGCTCGACCGATAGGTTGCGGAGGAATGCGGTGCGGGTTCCATAGGCGGGTATGTTCGGGAAGTCATCGAAGCGGACGCGGATGATGCCGCGCCGGCGCGAGATCGCGTCGTCGGGATCACCGCGCAAGGAGACGTCCTCGTCCGCCACCGGCTGCACGAGTTCGATACGCGCCTTGTGGTCATCATCGGCGATGACGAAGGTGCGGCTGGGGAAGCGGCCGACACTGTAGGAGGTGTCGGTCGGCGCCGGATTGACGATCGCCACGACGACCAGTTCGCGACCCTCGACCAGGGC
>JANPIY010000758.1:0-16373 GCA_031425255.1 Planctomycetota bacterium | reverse complement strand
GATGAGGTGACGGCTGAAGGCGATCGGCGTGGCGCCGGCCAGCGGCGAATCGCCGCGCCGGATCTCCAGGTCGAGCGCCTGCATGCGCAGCTCGTTCTTGCGGATGCGGGCGGTGGTGCGCGCCTTCTCGATCTTCTCCGTCAGCACCCGGCGCAACGCTTCGCTGCCGGCATCCGGACCGGCGGGGAGCGGCTTGGCCGTGAGCCGTGCGCTCTGCGGGTTCTTGGCCTCGAGGGCCTCGTTGCCACCGACGTTGGGACTGGCCTTGAAGATCTGGCTGGTGGTGACCGAGGGTTGGCGGGCACGGCTCGGAGTCACCACATGCGCATGCGCTGGGGTCGCGATCTGCCCGCGATCGCTTCTGCCCATGCCCTTGTCGGTCGGCAGAACCGGGAAATCCATGGTCTCCTCGCCTTGCGGCGGAGTTCCCTGCTTGGCCTGGTCGCCTGCGATGCCGCCCCGCACCATCGGCTTGCGCAGCAGGCGCGAGGTGCCGGGCACCGCCGTCAGTTCCTTGAGCGCTTTTTCACAGGCGCTGATCATCGCGCGGAAATCGCTGTAGCGCCCGCGTACCAGCTTCGCCATCGCGGTCATGACGATCTTGCGCGTCAGCGGGTTGAGGCTCGGCACCAGTTCACCTGGGTCGGGCACGGGCTGCGTCAGATGGCCGGTCATGATGATGGCCGGGGCATTGCCAGGGAACGGAATGCGACCGGTGAGCAGGTGGAACATGGTTGCGCCGAGCGCGTACATGTCGGTGCGGAAGTCGAGCGCGGATTCGCAGCGGATCTGTTCCGGCGACATGTACGCGGGCGTACCCATGACGAACCCGGTCATGGTCAGGCGCTGGTCATCCGAATCGGTGGGCTTGGCCAGGCCGAAGTCGATGATCTTGACCTTGTCGCCGTCTTCCATGAACAGGCCTGTGCGTTTGCCGCGGCGCTGCTGCTTCACCAGGATGTTCATCGGCTTGATATCGCGATGGACCAGCCCGGCCTCGTTGTAGGCGTGCGCCAAGCCGCGTGCGACGTGGATGGCGATGGTCAGCACGTCTTGTTCGAACAAGGCGCCACGTTCATGCAGCACGTCCGAGAGGTTGGGCCCTTCGATGTATTCGAGCGCCAGAAACGACCGGTCCTGGTCGACACCGAAACCGACCGCACGCGCGATGTTAGGGTGTTCGAGTCCGAGCAGGACCTCGATCTCGCGCTTGAAGCGCTTGATGAAGGCTTCGTCCTGAGCGTGGCGATCCGAGATCAGCTTGATTGCCACCGTTTCGCCGGTGCTCCGGTGCCGACCGAGATAGACGTCGCCCATGGCGCCGGCGCCGATCTTCTTCACCAGCGTGAAATCACCCAGGGTGCCGGTCAGGTCCTGGCCATTTCCGGCCGACGACGCCCCTGTGGATACGGGGGGCGTCTTCACCGAGTCGTCTGGCATCGCCATGAGGAGTTAATGGGTACCTGGGTGGAATGTTACCATCGGACTGTCCGCAATGCTGGGCCAGGCGAGGGGCATGGTGATCATTTGCGCCAGATCATCCGGACCTGACCGCCAATCCTTGCACACATGTTCCTGTTCGCAGGGCCCTGGTAGCGACCTCGGCTGGAAGCCGCCTGGGAACCGCGGTGTCAGCGGTCAGTCGGCGGGGCGGCCGGTTGCTCAAGGACCGGAGCAGTGCGGGCAGGCGCCGGTGATTCCGGCACCACGACCGGGATGCCGGTGCTGAAACCTTCCTGGAAGCTGCGCCGCTGTTTTTCACGCTCACGGCGCGCTTGCTGGGCCGCGGTCTCCTTCGCCGACATGCCGAACACCAGGGTTTCCGGGTGGTCGGCAATCACCGCGGCGGTGCGACTGAGGTCGATGGCGGTGTTGTTGAGGTCCTGCGCCAACTGGCGATTGACCAGCAACTGACCCGCGACGCCCTCGCCGGCCGCCAGGGCCTCGGCAATGCGTTGGATACGTTGGGACATGATCTTCGCCGCCACCAGGGTTTGGGTCAGCTCGGGGCCAGCCTCCTTGACGATGACGTTGGCCTGGTCGACCAGGAGGTCGACGCGTTGGATGGTGCCTGCTGCCCGGGCGCCCAGGGTGGTGCTCTGGGTGTCGAGGGTGGTGACGAGGCCATCGACGCGTTGCAGGGTGCCGTCGAGCCGGGTCTGCAACTGGGCGACGGTGACGCGCAGGTCATCGCTCAGGCCCTTGACCGAGGCCAGGGTCTCGCTGATCGCCTTGTTCTGGCTGTCGAGGTTGTCCGCCAGGCGCTTGCCGGATTCGGCGAGGTCCGCCGCGCCTTTGATCAGGCGCTTGATGTCGCTGCGCGTATCGCCGGCGAGCAGGTCGCTGACGCCGGCGAGGATCACTTCCGCCTGCTGCCCCGCCTTGTCGAGGAAGCCGCGCGAAGCCTGGATCTCGGCGGTGCCGTCGACCGGCAGAAGCGGTGACTTCGGATCGCTGGCGCCCGAGAACGCCATGAAGGTGTCGCCGAAGATGCCGCTGTTGGCGAGCGATAGTTTCGAATCCCTGGGAATCGGATGCTTTTCCTGGAGGCGCATCTTGACCTGCACATTGCCACGCGGATCGCCGACCACGGTAAAACTTTCGACCTCGCCGATACGCAGGCCGTCGAGCGTCACCGGCGATCCCTGGCGGAGGCCGGCGGCATCGGAGAGATACGCCCGCATGGTGTAATAGCGGTCGAAGCGTACGCGGTCGGTCAGCAGGATCATTGCCACGGTGGCGATGATCCCGCCGACGATCAACATGCCGACTTTGAGTTCGAGCTTGCTGGTCGGCCGCATGGCGCGCGACCTTAGGACCTGAGCCGCTTCCGGGCAACATGTTACGTGGGAACGCTCAGGTGATCGGGGCGTTCCTTCATCCATTCTTGACGTGGTCTTCATCATCCATCCGATGCCGCCCATGCCATTTTCCAAGTTTCTCCGCTGGCTCCTGCCCAAGGAAGACCACTTTTACGACTTCCTGGAGCGGCAGGCGGGGGTCGCCCAGCAGGCGGCGAGCGCCCTCAAACGCCTACCCCTCGGCGCCGATCCGGCCGAAGTCCGCACCGTGGTCCAGGAGCTGGAGCATCAGGGCGACGCGCTGGTCCACGGCATGCTCGAAGCCCTGGGCCGCACCTTCGCCACGCCCATCGACCGTGAAGACCTGCAGAAGCTGTCCAAGCGCCTGGATGACATCACCGATCTGGCCAACGCCACGGCCAGGGCCTGGGTCCTGTTCGGGGTGGCGAAACCCACTGAGCCGATGTGCCTGTTGATCGACAAGCTGGCGGCCTGCACCGAGGTGCTGAACCGCACCGTCCCCCTGCTGCGCCGTCACGCCTATCAGGAGGTGCACACCGGCGCCAAGGAGATCGCACAGTTGGAGAAGGACAGCGACGTGGTCTTCCGCGATGCCATAAGCCGCCTGTTCCATGACCCGGCGATCGACGCCAAGGACATCCTGCGCGAGAAGGAGGTCCTCGACGATCTGGAGAAGGCCGTCAACCGCTGTGAGCAGGTCGCCGACGCGCTGACCTCCATCGCCGTGAAGCATGCTTGAGCTGCTCATCCTGGTCATCGTCGCGGCGCTGATCTTCGACTTCATCAACGGTTTTCATGACGCCGCCAATGCCATCGCCACCAGCGTCTCCACCGGGGTGATGTCGGTACGCACCGCGGTAGTGGTCTCGGGCATCTTCAACTTCATCGGCGCGCTCGCCGGTACGGCGGTGGCCGCTTTCATCGCCAAGGGCATCGCCGATCCGGGAAACGTGACCTTGATGGTGGTGCTCGCCGCCCTCATCGGTGCCAGCACCTGGAATCTGCTGACCTGGTGGTGGGGCATCCCCTCCTCATCGTCGCACGCCCTGGTCGGCGGCCTGTGCGGCGCGGTGGTTGCTTCCAAGGGTCTCGCCTTCGTGCACTGGAACGGAGTGATGGCCAAGGTGGCGATCCCGCTGGTGCTGTCGCCGGTGATCGGCTTCGTGGTCGCCTTCCTGCTGATGGTGCTGTCGCTGTGGCTGGTCCGCCATCTGCGCCCGCACACCGTCGCCAACGGCGCGCGTGCGCTGCAACTGCTCTCGGCCTGCACGCTGTCGTTCTCGCATGGCCTGAACGATGCGCAGAAGGTGATGGGCGTCATCACCCTCGCCCTGCTCTCGGCGATGGCGAGCGGGACGGTGCTGCCCGGGTGGATGGTGCCGAGTGCGGAGAAGGTCATCCCTGGTTGGGTCCAGCCCCTGCACGATGTCTTCCCCTCCTGGCTGCAGTGGCTGCTGCCGCACGCCACCAACATCCCGACCTGGGTGGTGATCTCTTGCGCCCTGGCGATGTGCCTCGGGACCATGGCCGGGGGCAAGAAGATCATCAAGACCATGGGTACGAAGATCATCCGTATCTCGCCGCTGCAGGGCTTCGCGGCGCAGACCGCCGGCACCGCCACCATCATCGCCGCCAGCGTCGGCGGCATCCCGGTGTCGACCACGCATTGTATCACCGCCAGCGTCATGGGCGCCGGCGTCAGCAAGGGCCTGGCGGCGGTACGCTGGGGCATGGCGATCAACATCCTGGTCGCCTGGGTCTTGACCCTGCCGGCAAGTGCGCTGGTCGCCTGGGGCGCGAGCGAGATCCTCGGCTTCTGCTTCGGCGCGGGGCCGGTGCCGAAACCCTGAGGCCATGCGACCTGGATGCCTGATCAGACCGGTGCGCGTAGGAAGACGATGCCCAGCGGGGGCAAGGTCACGCGCACGGTGGCGGCGAAGATGCCGTGCTGCTCCTGGGTCGCGGTCAGTTCCGTTCCGTTGACCACGCCACTGCCACCGAAGCGGGTCTCGTCGGAATCCAGCACCACCCGCCAGCGTCCAGCCTTCGGTACGCCGAAGGCGTAGCCGTGCCGCGGCAGGGGCGTGAAGTTGCAGGCCACCAGGATGTCCGGTGCGCCTGGGGCCTTGCGCAGGAAGGCGAGCACCGATTCCTGGCGGTTCTCGCAGTCGACCCATTGGAAGCCATCGCGATGGTCGTCGCGCACATGCAGGGCGGGCTCGGCGCCATACAGCTCCAGGGCAGCGCTCAGGAACACTCCCAGAGCGGCGCGGCCGGGTTCCTGCGCCTCATCCCAATCGACGCTGCGCTGCCAGCCCCACTCGCGCCCCTGGGCGAATTCCGCGCCCTGGAAGAGCAAGGGCCGGCCGGGAATGCCCGCCTGGTACCCATAGAGCAGGCGCAGTTGCGCCAGGCGCCGCCACCAGTCGCCAGTCATCTTGTCGGCGAGCGACTTCTTGCCGTGGACGACCTCGTCGTGCGATAGCGGCAGCACCCACTTGTCGTCATAGGCGTACCATTGGTGGAAGGTGATCCAGTCGTGGCAGCCGGCGCGCATCAGCGGATCCTCGGCGAGGTAACGCAGGGTGTCGTGCATCCAACCCATGTTCCACTTCAGGTCGAAGCCAAGCCCCTGGAGTTCGGTCGGCGCGGTGACGCCCTGCCAGGCGGTGCTCTCCTCGGCGATCAGCAGCACGCCGGCATATTCGCGGCGCACCGTGCTGGTGAGCTCCTGGAGGAAGCTCACGGCTTCGAGATTGGCGATACCGCCCTGTTCGTTGGCGACCCAGTCCCCCTCTTCGCGGTCGTAGTTGCGATAGAGCATCGAGGATACCGCGTCGACCCGCAGGGCGTCGATGTGGAAGCGGCGCACCCAGTGCAGGGCCGCGGCGATCAGGAAGTTGCGCACTTCCGGGCGGCGGAAGTTGAAGACGTGGGTACCCCAGGTGCGATGTTCGCCTTCGCGCGGATCCTCGTATTCGAAACACGCCGTGCCGTCGAACCGCGCCAGGGCGAAGTCGTCCTTGGGGAAGTGCCCAGGGACGAAGTCGATGATGACGGCGATACCGGCCTGATGGCAGCGGTCGACGAAAGCGCGGAAATCATCCGGCGTCCCATGACGACTGTTGGGTGCGTATTGGCCGGTGACCTGGTAACCCCATGAGCCTTCGAAAGGATGCTGTGCCACGGGCAGCAATTCGAGATGGGTGAAGTGGTATTTACGGCAGTGCGCGATCAGGCGGTCGGCCAGGACGGTATAGTTCGGCCAGGTGTCGCCCGGTTCGGGTCCACGCTGCCAACTGCCGAGATGGCATTCGTAGATCGCCATCGGCCGTTCGAGGTGCGGGCGCGAGCGACGATCGGCGATCCAGCCCGCGTCATTCCAGCGGTAGGCATCCGGCGGCGCGACGATGCTGCCGGTGGCCGGTGGATGTTCCGCCGTGGCGGCGAAGGGATCGGCCTTCACCCGCAGTTCGCCGGTGCGGCTGCGCACCTCGAATTTATAGCACATGCCGGCGCGGACGCCGGGGATGAACAGCTCCCACACGCCGGCGCTGGCGTGTGGACGCATGGGATGCCAGCGCCCTTCGAATCCATTCCAGTCGCCGACCACCGACACCCGTTCGGCGTTGGGCGCCCACACCGCGAAACGGACGCCGGTGACACCATCGACCGTGAGCACATGCGCCCCCAGCAGATCGCCGAGATGCAGGTGATGGCCGGCCTGGAACAGCCCGAGATCGAAGGCCGGCAATTGCGCCGGGAAGGAATACGTATCGCGCACGCGGTGCACCGTCGCATCGGCGTGGTACTTCACCGCCAGGTCATAGCCGACGGGGGCTTTGCGCCCAGCCAGGCGGGCCTCGAACAGGCCATCGCTGGCGATGCACGCGAGCGGTACCGCAGCGCCGCCGTCGGCGGGCATCAGCGTGACCTGCTCGGCCTGCCGCACCCACACCCGTGCCCACCACGCATCGCCCTCGCGATGCACGCCCAGCAGGGTGAAGGGATCGTGGATCCGCGCCTCGAGCAGGGCCGCGATGGTGATGGGATTCAGCGGCATGGCGTACGGCCTTCCGTGCTGGGTCTCACTGGTCGGTACCCAGCTCCAGGATCTGCTTGATGGAATCGAGGTCGTCGAGCAGCGCGGCACAGCCACGCGCGACGCAGGTCATGGGATCCTGCGCCATACGCACTGGCAGCCCGGTCTCGCGCGAGAGCAGTTCCGGCAGGCCTTTGAGCAGGGCCGTGCCGCCAGCCAGGCAGATGCCGCGTTCCATCAGATCGGCGGCGAGTTCGGGCTGGGTGCGTTCGAGCACCATCTTCACCGAGTTGACGATCGACATCAGCTGCGGTTTCAAGGCCTCATGGACTTCATTGGCGGTGACCTCGATGGCGCGCGGCATGCCGGTGCGCATGTCGCGGCCACGGATCGACATGCGGATCTCCTCCGCCGGGGCGATGGCGGATCCGATCTGATGCTTGACGCTTTCCGCGGTGTTTTCGCCGACCACCACGTTGTATTCGGTCTTGAGGTATTTGACGATGCTCATCGACAGTTCGTCACCGGCGACGCGCACTGATTCCGAAGCGACGATGCCCGCCAGCGAGATCACTGCGACCTCGGTGGTGCCACCGCCGATGTCGACGATCATCGAACCGACGGGATCTGCGAAAGGCAGGCCGGCGCCGATGGCGGAAGCCATCGGTTCGGCGATGAGGAAGACCTGACGCGCGCCGGCGTTCATCGCGCTGTTGGTGACCGCACGTTTCTCCACCTCGTTGATGCCCGAGGGCACCGCGATGACCACCCGCGGGCGGAACGGGCCGCGGCGGCCGTGGGTACGGCGGATGAAGTAGCGCAGCATCGATTCGGTGATCTCGAAGTCGGCGATGACGCCATCCTTCATCGGACGCACCACTTCGATGCTCCCTGGGTTCTTGCCCAGCATGATCTTGGCGGCCTCGCCAACCGCGGTGCCATTGTTCAGGACCTGCTTGGTGCCCTTCTTGACCGCCACCACGCTGGGTTCAGAGATCACCACCCCGCGTCCCTGGACCGCCACCAGGGTGTTGGCGGTGCCGAGATCGATCCCCAGATCAAGACTGAACATACCGATAAAACGATCGACCCAGCTCATGTAGGGCGGGACCTTAGAGCAACGGACCCTGGGCGCAACGGGACGACGTCCGTTGCGGGAAGTGGTCCGGGGTCCGGGGTCCGGGCCAGGAGTCTCCTCGACGCGGTTTTGCAGTGATGTGGATGCGGCTGCCGATGAACCGGCCAGCCCTCATCGTGCGGAGCCCAGGGTCGTGCTCGCCGTTCTGCGCCCGCTGCGCAGCACTGGCGCGCGAGGTCGACCCCGGACCGCGGACCCCGCAACGCGCACCCCGGAGCGCGGCAATCCGTGTACAAGCTTGATGGTGCGCCGGAGGTGGCTGCCGGTCATGTGAGGTATCCAACCCTCGTCACCACCCATCGCACGGATGCTGGGGTTCTGGGGAAGGTTCCCAATGGCCACCGTCAGCATCCGTCGCATCCGTGTCGAGCGTCGTACGCGCTACCTGCGCCTCTGCCTGAGTCGACCTGACCGCTTCAACGCCATCGATACGGTCACGCTGCGTGGACTGGCCAGCCTGCTGGTGGAGGCGCGGCGCGAAGCGATCCCTCTGATCCTGACCGGAGATGCCGACCTGTTCTCGGTCGGAGCGGATATCAATGAGCTCGCCTCGCTGACCCAACAGCAGGCCCTGCACTACAGCCAGCTCGGCCATCAGGTGCTCGAAGCGCTGGAGGCCTGGCCCGGGGTGACCATCGCCCACCTCTCGGGCTACGCCCTGGGTGCGGGCCTCGAACTCGCGCTCGGTTGCGACGTCATCACCGCCACCCCCGATGTGCGCCTCGGCCTCCCTGGGCTGGCTTGGGCCCTGGTCCCATGCATGGGTGGCCTGCGACGCATGGCCTGCCGGGTGAATGAGCGCTTCTCCTCCGAGCTGTTCCTGCAAGGAGCGGTGCTGGGTGCGGCCCAGTCGCTGCGTGAGCACCTCATTGATCGCGTCGTCACCGATGAGCATCAGGTCACCGCCCTGGCGCGCGAGATGGGCGACTACGGCCCCGCTGCAGTACAGGCCATCCGTTCGCTGCGCCTGGAACGCCATGGGCGCATCGATCAGGCCACCGGCGCCAGGATGTTCTCGCTGCCCTTCGCCAGCGGCGAATGCCAACGGCGGTTGAAGGCGTTGCTCGCCGGCTGACGTTGGAGCGGCGGAGAGATTACCGCCAAGACGCAAAGAACGCAAAGCTCAGACCAGGGCCCGCTCCAGCTTTGCGCCCTTGGCGGCTTTGCGGTGAATGCACCCAGACTTCCGCTTCATCGCACTCCATCAACGCACAGACCCCGTCCGTTCGGACGAGGTCTGCGTGAAACCAGCCGAGGCCGGTCGTTCAGATACGCGCGACGCCGCCGTCGAGTTCGTCCTGCAGCTTGCGCAGGGCGGCCCATTCGGCGCGCACGACCATACCGGCCTGCTTGGGCCAGGTGCCAGGTTGGGCGGCGTTGAAGTGATTGCCGCCGTCCTTGAGCACCTTCTGCAGCGCCGCGACATCAGCCGCCGCCAGCTTGGCGAAGGTGTTGAAGCCGGCGGCACGCAGCAGATCGGTGATCTTGGGGCCGATGCCTTCGATCACGGTGAGGTTGTCCAGGCCGGCGCGGCTGGGACGGAAGCCGAAAGCGCCTGGGCCATTGCTGGACGGGGCGACCGCCAGCGCTGACTTGGCCTGCTTGACCACGTCGGCGAAAGCTTCGGGCTGGTGGATGGCGAGTTCGCTGAGCTGCTTGCGATCGAGACGGATGTCGGCGAGCTGGAGGCCGGCGATCAGGCGGCTGT
Source organism: Planctomycetota bacterium (assembly GCA_031425255.1). Classification (GTDB taxonomy): domain Bacteria; phylum Planctomycetota; class UBA11346; order UBA11346; family UBA11346; genus BOG-1363. The sequence continues at coordinate 6,663 of JANPIY010000758.1, read as the reverse complement.
AGGGAACGCCGGCTTCGCCGAGTCCACGACAGGCGATGCTGATGCGGCGGATCCACAGGGCGCGGAACTCACGCTTCTTTTCCTTACGATTGCGGAAGCCCATCTGCTCGGCGCGCATGACGGCTTCGCAGGCGACGGTGTACATCTTGCGACGACCGCTGTAGTAGCCCTTGGCTTTCTTCAGCAGGCGTTTCTTGGCGTTATGACGAGCTGCACCATTGGTGGCACGCATGGCAGGACTTTCTTCAACAGCCCGGTGCCCATGGAGTGGGGGCTACCGGAGAGGCCCGTTGGGCCTACTTGGGGTGATTCAAAATGCCGCCGGCGCGCAAGCGTCGGCGGCAAGGTGGTTGCCTAGGGCTGACCCATCAGCAGCGCGTAACGCGCGCGGCGGAGGTAGCCGGCGGTGGTGGTCACAGCCTTCTTGGCCAGGTTGCGACGACGCTTGGGGCTGCGGTGGGTCAGCAGGTGGCGGACGCCGCACTGAGTGCGCAAGAGCTTGCCGGTCGGGGTGATGCGCAGGCGGCGCTTGGACGCCTTGTGGCTCTTCATCTTGGGCATTGGTCTGATCCTTGGTACACGTGGCCACTCGAAGGGAGCGCGGAAGATAGTGCGCTATCTCTACTTGCAAGTACCTGATTGGCCCTGGTTGGCGATCAGGCGGGATCGCGACCGGGTCTGGTGCGGAAACGGCAGGGATCGGGGGCCTGGACCTGGCGGATGCAACGCGCGCACCGCGGTCGGCGTCCGCTCTCAGCGTCTGCTCTTAGCGTCTGCTCTTAACGTCCAACTAGCAGCCGGTCACCCAGATGCTGACCAAGCTGGGGGATGTCGAGGATCATCTTGCGGGTCTTCTCGATGTCGTAGGCGACCCGCCGCCACTCCACCGAGTCGCCGTCGAAGATCACGTAGCACGAGCGCGGATCGCCATCGCGTGGCTGTCCGACGCTGCCGACGTTGATGATGGTCTTGCGCGGATCCATCGGCCAGCGGTAGTCGAGGCCCTTGATGCCGTGCCACACCATGTCGTTGCCGGTGACGACCCCAGGGCGGTGGGTGTGACCGATGAAACAGGTATGCTGGACCAGGGCGAAATTCTCGTCGAGCAGCTGCTTGGGATCTTCGCCGAGAAAGGTCCGGCCGAGGGTGTGCTCTTCGAGGATGTATTCTTCGAGGTGGTTGCGGGGACTGGCATGGACGTACAGCACGTCCCCCTCGCTGAAGTTGGTCGGCAGGTCGCGCAGCCACTTGTAACGTTTACGCTTGCCGAACCACGACAGCATGCCGGCACGGATCTTCTGATTGGTCCATAAGGCGGCGGCCCGGGCCTCGGCATTGAAGCCGATGGGCTCGTGGATCGCGGCATGGTCATGGTTGCCCGCGATGACCTTGCCATCCTCGCAGACGTCGAGAACCGTGCGCATGGCGTCGACGGGTTCTGGACCATACCCGACCACATCACCAAGGCAGTAGATGGCGTCGACCCGTTGCTGGTCGATGTCCGCCAGGACAGCATTGAGGGCGGGCATGTTGCTATGGATGTCGCTGATGATTGCGATTCGCCGCATGCTGCTCAGACATATACAAGGCCAGTCGGTCAAGCACCATAGCAAATCCACTGACGGGGTTGCCGCTTTCGGATGGCGGCCTGCGGCATAGGCGTTCGTCGTCCGTGCCGTTGAGCGTTATCCGTGCGCCTGATGCTCACCGCCAGCCTCTCGGGCGCGGTGAGTGCCATGGGCTTGCCCTACAGATAATCGAGCAGCGACGGTTTCAGGACCCGTGACCCGGCTTGCAGGCCGGCTTCGAGGGCGACCTGTGCCAGCTGCATCTGCGCGATGGTGTCGGCGAAGTCGACGTCCTCAGCGGCGCTAACCAGGGCGTCGAGGTTGACCTTGGCGGACTCGAGCTGGTTGCGCGCCAGTTCGAGCCGTTGTTCGGTACCTCCGAGGGCCCCGTGCAGATCGTTCAGGTGAGTGTGCGCATCATCGATGTCCTGGACCAGGGCGGAGACCGACGAGGCATCGTTCGAGCGCAACGCCTCGCGCAGTTCGACCAGGGAGGCGAAGACGTCCTGATCACCCTTGAACAGGGTGTTGCCGTCCTGGTTGACCGGGACCCGCGACCCGGGCCCGATCTGGATTTCGAAGGAGTCGAGGTTGCCCTCGTAGACCACCGCTTGGTCATCCGCGCTGCGGGCGAACGGCTGGGTGAAGGTCGCGGTACCGGCGAAGATGTAGCGCCCATCATGGACCGTATTGGCGAGGTCCACCAGGCGGGTGAGCAGCGAATCGACGCTCTGTCCCAAGGCCTTGCGGCTGGCGGCGTCCTGCGTGCCGTTGGCCCCCTGCACCGCCAGCGCCTTGGCCTGGTTGAGCACCTCGGACATCTGGCCCAGCGCAGAGTCGCTGGCGCTGACGAAGGAATCGCCCTTGGTGATGTTGTCGAGGTACTTGGTGGTCTGCATCGACTCGGCGCGATAACGCAGCGCGGAGCGTGCGGACTCCGGATCGTCGCTCACATGGTTGATGCGTTTGCCGGAGGACAATTGCTCCTGGTAGGTCGCCAGGCGCGCGATGGTGCGCTGGTTGTCGGCCAGGACGGTGTTGTTGATCGCGTTGATGGTGATGCGGTCGGACATGGGACACTCCTGCGCTGATGAGGTCAGCGCACCAGATCGAGCAGGGTGGTGATGTTTTCGCGCGCGGTGGTGATGATGCGCGCCGAGGCGGTATAGGCCTGCTGCATCAGGATGAGATTCGCCACCTCTTCATCGATGGAGACGCCGCTGGTCTGCTGGCGCTGGTTCTCCAGCGCGGTGCCGAGCGCCTGCTGGTTGTCGTGCAGTCGCTTGGAGTCGGCGAGCCGCACCCCCAGCCCGGTGATGGTGGTGTGGTAGAAATCATCGATCGCGAGGCTGCCGCCGCCGAAGATCTTGCCCTGGCGGACTTCGCTCATGTTGCGCAGATTGGAGTTGTCGCCTTCCGCGCGTGACGAGGCGATGCCCAGGCGGTTGGCATCCTTGCGCAGCTCCGCGCTGACGCGGAGGGTCGCTGCACTGTCGCCGCTGAACAAGGTGTTGATGCCCAGCGCCGGCAGCAGGCGGGCCTGATCCGGTTCCGCGTCGACGGTGAAGGATACCTGGTTGCTGGGCGTGCTGAGCGCTCCGGCGGTGAAGACCGCGTACACGCCATCCGCGATCTGCACCGGCGAACCCGCCGGGAGGGTGTTGTCGAGGATGCGCTGCACCCGTTGCTGGACCGGGGCGTCGGCCGGGCCGCCGTAGTAGGTGAATTCGACCAGGGGCGGAGCGGTACTCGACCCGATGGTGCCGCCGGTGATGACCCGCAGCGACCATTCCTGGCCCGGCGCGAAAGTGGTATCGCCGGAATAACGACCGGCGATCTTCATCGTCGCGTCGCCCTGCGTCCATTCCTGGACCTGGGTTTCACTGCCGCCGACCACGGCGCCGGAGATGTCGAAGTCGACCGAGAACCGATCGCCATCGTGGTAGTTCGTCGCCCCCGGCGTGAGCGTCATCGTCAGCGAGCCGATCGTCCCGGCCGCCCCACCGAGGACCAGGGCGGCGCCATAGCCCTGCGCCACGCCGTCGATCGGACTGCGCACGCTCGCCTGCAGGGTGTTGCCTACCACGGTGAAGACCACGCGCTGGTTCGCCAAGCCCACATCGGTGCCGGTCACCGTGGTGGCGCCACTGGTCCACGCGCCCGTTACCGGAGCGAGATCGAGGGCCGCGCTGAAGTCGAGCGACTTGCCATTGGCGGCCGCGAGTTCGAGGCGATAGCCGCCATCGATCGGCACCTTGCGCGCAGTCACATCACCGATCCCACCCGCGTCCGACGGGTAGAGGGTGAAGCCGCCCGACGCACTCGAGCGGCCGGTGTTGATCGCCGAGACCAGGTCATCGAGCGAACGGACGCCGCCGCCGGTCGTCGGATCATAGCGGAGGGTGTATTTCTCGGCCGTCCCGTTGGCCGGATCATAGACGTTGATGGTCAGGTTGCGGGCCACCGCATCACCGTTGGCGTTGGTGAAACTTGGCAGGAAAACGGCCGGCATCCCAGGACTGCCGGCCGGACCCTGGATCTGCTCGCTGCTGTCGAGGTTGGTCGCGGTCAACGCCGCGTCGATGGCGTGTTCCGAGGTGAAGGCGCCGGCATGGAAGGCGTGGTTGGTGCCGGTCGACTGGCGGGCGTTGAGTTCGAGTGCCAGGGTGGTGGTGACCTGATCCATGTCGTCGATCAGCCCGGGCAGGATGCGCTCGTGCAGATCGAACAGCGCCCCGATGCTGCCGCCGGAAGCGGTGATGCCGGTCTTATTGGATGCCAGCAGGGCCAGGGAGCCGTCCGGCTGGGAACCCACCGACAACTGCTCGGCGTAGTCGCGTCCGACCAGCAGGATGCCACCGGCATCGATCATCACCGAACCATCGGCCGGGATGTGCCGGACCCGCAGGTCGAGGTGCTGGGACAATTGATTGATCAGCGAGTCGCGGCGATCGAGCAGATCATTGGGATGGTTGCCGATCACCGTCAGATCGCGGATCTCCTGGTTGATATCGGCGATCTGGGTGGTCAGGCGATTCACCTCGGCGACCTCGGACTCCAGGCCTCCGCGCAGGTCATCGCGCAGGTTCTGCAGGCTTTCCCCCACCTGATTGAGCGTGGCGGTGAAGGTGTCCATCTGGGTCACTACGCTGGTGCGCAGCGCGGTGGACTCGGGATTGTTCGAGAGGTCCTCGAAGCCGGCGAAGAGTTTGCTGATGGTCGCCGACAGGCCGTTGTCGCCAGGCTCGTTGAAGATCAATTCCGCTGCCTGCATGGTCTCGCTGAGCGTGCCGAGGCGTTTGTCTTCGCTCTGGGACTGGCGCAGGCGTTCGATGATCAGGTCGTTGGCGACCCGCTTGATCGCCTCGATGGTGACCCCGCGGCCGATCTGGCCGATGGCGACGCTTTCGGGCGCATGGGCGGCAAGATCAGCGCGCTGACGGGTGTAGCCCGGGGTGGTCGCGTTGGCGATGTTGTGGCTGGTGACCTCAATCGCCCGTTGGTGCGCTTGAAGTCCAGACAGACCGACCAGTAGGGCATCAGGCATGGGTGCCTCCGAGGGATTACCACCGGTACAACGCACCCACCGTGCCTAATGGAATTCCCGAGCTGCGAGGTTGGCAGGCACGTCAAGCGAACGCCTTCGCCCATCAGGGTAGACGCTGGCTCGAGCCCATGCGGTCCTGCTCCAACGAAACTTCGCACCTCGCTCCTCGCACTTGCCGGCAGAGCCGGCTCAACCGGCGAGATTCACCAGTCGTCCATTCCCGGGCCGTCCCCCCTCCTGGCCCCGGCGGTCATACCCGCCCTGGAGCGGTTCCCCGGTCAAGCGGCCGACCAGGTCGCGGACGAAACCCAGACCCTGGCGCACCAGTGCCTGATTGCGCTCCTGGAGCGTGCGCAACTTCACAACCGTGTCCTTGAGCAGAAGGTGGCGCGCTGACAGATCGCTCCTCAGCGGTTCGCCCGCCAACGCCACCACCTCGCTGAGCAGCAGCGGCTTGGTCGGGCGTTGCAGCAGGGTCGCGAGGCCCAGCAGCAGCCGTTCCCGCGCCTTGCGCAGACGAGCCTGTTCGACGATCAGCGGTTCGCTCTTGGCCACCAGGTCGCCGAACACCGCCAGCTGGTTGGCGATCAGCGCGCGTTGCTGGAGTTCGGCGTTCGCCATCAGCGAACGGTGGCAGGTCAGCTCCATGGTCAGGTGGTCGCGCATGGGGGGCAGGAGATCGGTGGGGATCATGGCTTGGTCTCCGTGCTGGCGGCGGGCGCGGCGGCGGGCAGGCCGGCGCGCATGGACAGTTCCTTGAACACCATCTCGGCGATGCCGAGGCCGCCCGCGGCCTGTTCGCTGAGCCCGCGGTGATAGAGGCTCTTGAACTGGTTGGTCGCGGAGTCGCCGCCGAACAGCGGATCGTCGTCGATGGGATTGTCCTCCATCTGCTGGAACAGCTGCTGGAGGAAGGCCGCTTCGAACTGGGCCGCGGCCTGGTGCAGGCGCGCGACGTCGCCTTTGCCACGACTGGAGAGGCCGCCTGCCGAGGTCAACGCGAGGTCGCTCACATCACCACCAGTTCGGCATGCAGGGCTCCTGCCCGTTGGATGGCTTCGAAGATCGCCACCAGGTCGCGCGGACGTGCCCCGAGGGCATTGAGGCCATTGGCGATGTCCTCGACCGTGGCCCCCGACAACACGCTGAACGTCCCAGGCTGTGGCGTGGGGGTGATCCCGGGTGGTGGCGTTGGTGAGCGCTGCCTGGTCAGCGGGTCGACCCAGGCGACGCTGTCGATGATGCGATTCTGGTCGTTGGGGTCGATGCGGCGTTCAGTGATCGGCGTGACGCGCAGGGACAGTCCGCCGTGGCTGACGGCCACCTCGCTGATGCGCACCTGGCTGCCGGCGACCACCGTGCCGGTGCGGGCGTTGATCACCACCCGGGCGCGCATGTCGGGCGCGACGCGCAGCTGCTGGAGCTGGGCGATGGTCGATACCAGATCGCTATCGCTCGGCTTCTCGGTGAAACCGAGGGTGATCATGGTGGCGTCCTCGGCGATCACGCGCTCGGGACCGTAGAGGTCGCCGAGCGCCTTGGCCACGC